>JAWVGD010000475.1:0-9551 GCA_033855515.1 Baekduia sp. | reverse complement strand
GCTGTGCGCCTGCGCCAGCACATGCCCGCTGCGAGCGAGGACGGCCCCCGCCTAGACCGCTTCCATTCCATGCGACTCGGCACTCGGATTCGTGCAGGAGCATCGTCCGTCGCGCTGCTGCTTTCGCGAAGTCCGCAACACGGCCAACCTTGCTCTCGCTGTTGCCTGGCCCCGGTCGTGGCCGGGTTGCATCGTCATGGCGTCGCTGCTGTCTGCAGCCCACTCAGTGGGAATGCCTCGGACCACGCTGCGACGACCAGACCGGCTCCGAGCTGAGCACCATGACCGACGGCGCCTCGATCTCAAACGGCGCGGCGATCAGGCGGGCATCTTCGGGCCGCGGGACGTAGTGCAGGTAGCGCATCGTCGTGGCGACGTCGGCGTGTGTTGCCCTGGCCCGGTCGTGGCCGCAGGATGACGCGAGAACGAAGAAAACCCGGCATTTGCCGGGCTTCTCGTCATGCCCCCACTAGGAATCGAACCTAGAACCTTCGGATTAAGAGTCCGCTGCTCTGCCAGTTGAGCTATAGGGGCGGGGCCGGAGAGGATAGCGAGCAAAAGGGGCTCGCTGCCCTCTCGTCACTTGGCGGGCGTGGTGGTGGTCGAGCTCGACGAGGAGGGCGTCGGGGTCGTCGTCTGGCCGACGCTCGCCGACGCGGCCGTGCGGGCTGCGTCGAGCTGGGCCTTGATCTGCTCGCGGCTGTCCTTGGGCGTCAGCTGCAGCGCCTTCGTGGATGCCAGCTCGGCCTTGCGGGTCTGGCCGGCCTCATAGGCGAGCGTCGCCAGCTGGACGTAGAGCGGTCCGGTCGCCGGACGCGTGTCGATGACGTCCTCCATGGCCGCGACGGCACGCGTGGGGTCGTTGAGACCCGCCGGGCCGAAGGCCTGAACCATCAGGCCCGCGATGTTGCCGTCGGGCTTCTTGACCAGCGTCACGTACTTGTCCCACGCGGCCTTGGCTTCCTGCAGATGCTTCTTGCCGGCGGTGGTGAACGCCCCGGTGTTCTGGTCGTAGCCGTTGCCCGAGCCGGCCTCGAGGTACCGCAGACGCGTGAGGGCGGCCCACGCCTTGGGGTCGGCCGGACGCAGCCGGACCGCGGTCTGCGCCGTATCGACGCGCTTCTGGAACTGCTTGTCGACGTTCACCGTGCCCGAGCTGGACTTGAACGCATCCAGCAGACCACCGCTCGTCGCGCCTCCGACGCCGAACAGCACGAGACCGCCGCCCATCAGCAGGGCGAGGCCCAGGTAGATGATGCGAACGGCGCGGCGGCGTCCTCGGCCGCGGAGGTCGAACAGCATGGGGATCAGTCTAGATCGTCTTCGTCCCCATCACCGTCACCCCGCAGGAACGCCAACCGGGACGGCGCGTCGTCTGCGGGCTGGAACAGGCGCCCGAGCAGCAGGCTGATCTCGTAGAGGATGACGAGCGGCGCCATCGCGATGAGCATCGTGACCGGATCGGGCGTCGGGGTGACGACTGCGGCGATCACCGCGAACAGGATCAAGGCGTAGCCGCGGTAGGCACGCAGCTGCTTGATCGTGAGGATGCGCAGCCGGACGATCGCGATGACGCCGATCGGGATCTGGAACAGCACGCCCATGGCCGCCAGCAGCACGGTGCAGAACCGGTAGTAGTCCTTGGCCTGGACGAGGATGTCGAACGCGCCGTCGTTGTAGTTCTGCAGGAACGCGACGGCACGGGGCAGCGCCAGGAAGTAGCCGAAGACGACGCCGACGACGAACAGCACGGGCACGAGCGTCATCAGCGGCAGCGCCACGCGCCGTTCCTCGCGGCTGAAGGCGGGCAGGATGAACGCGTAGGCCTGGAACAGGATGAAGGGGAGCGCCAGCAGCAGCGCGGCGTACGCGCTCACGGTGATGGTCGTCACGAACGGCTCGGTCACCCCGAGGGTCACCGGCTGTCGCCCGGTCGAGGCCTTCGGCGTCAGCGCCGCCGCCCGCTGCGCCTGGACCGCGGACGCCCGCAGCGCGCGCAGCGCGGCCGCGGTCTGCGCCTTGGCCGCCGCCGCGGTGCCGCCGGCGTGCGACAGCCCGCCGAGCGCCGCGCCCGCCTGGTCGAGCGCGGGCACGACGGACCTCAGGTACGCGCCGAGCGCCTCGTCGAAGCAGCCGGAGCGCTCCAGCGCCGCGTTGGCCTTCTTCTTGTTGGTGCAGTCCACCCGGTGCGCGTGGTCCAGCGGCTGGTTGACGATGTTCAGGACCCGGTCGTTCTGCCAGTAGCAGAGGCTGAACGTCACCACGAAGGCCACGATGCACCAGATGATCCGCGTGCGGAGCTCGTCGAGATGCTCGACGAGGCTCAGGCGCTCCTCGTGCGCTACGGGGCGCAGGGCGGGCAAGGGCTACCGGCCGGGTCGCGTGCTGGACTCGTCGCGGCCGCCGGTGGGCGTCCGGGTCGCGTCGGGCTGCGGATCGAGCACGTCGGCCTGCGCCCCGCGGGTCAGCTCGGGGCCGGCGGGCGCCGGGGACGCGTCGGACGCGTCGTCGGAGGCCTCGTCGTCCTCGTCCTTGCCGCCCGTGATCGAGTCCTTGAACTCGCGCATGCCGCCGCCGAGCTGGCGCCCGAGGCCGGGCAGCCGCTTGGGCCCGAAGACGAGCAGGACGATCACGAGCACGATGAGTAGTTCAGGCCAGCCGAACGGCATGGATTCAAGCCTCCGTGGGGGGTTCCGTGAGGTTAACGCGGAGGGGACCGGTTCGGGTCAATCACAGCGGATATCCGTGTGCGGACGAATGGTCTATCCGGGGTTCAAGTTGCTCGCGAGCACGTCCGATCACCGGAGTGTCAGGCAGCCCCGTCACCTCTCGCAAAAGCCAGCTGATGAGCCTCCACGATCCCCACCACTACGTTCGCCGCGTGGTCCTGCCCTCGGGCAAGACCATCGAGGTCGTCTACTTCGAGGACCAGCAGGCTGCTGCGCCCGTCGCCGCCTCGCCGGCCCCCGCGCACGACGAGACGATCTGCGACCTGCACGTCTGCGGCACCTGCACCTCCACGCTGGTCTACCCGACCGAGTGGGAAGAGGCCGGCACCACGCACTGGGAGGTCACGCTCCGCTGCCCCAACTGCGAGTGGGCCGGCACCGGCATCTTCGAGCAGGACCTGGTCGAGCGCTTCGACGAGGAGCTCGACCGCGGCACCGAGGCGCTGGTCCGGGACCTCAAGCGCCTGGCGCACGCCAACATGGAGGACGAGATCGAGCGCTTCACCATGGCGCTGGCCGAGAACCACATCGTCCCCGAGGACTTCTAGGACCCAGGTCCTACACCACCGTCACGCTGCTCCGTGACGCTCACGGCGGGCCGGCTGGGATGCCGGCCCGCTGTATTCAACGGCCGCGTCTAGGAATAGCGGGCGACGACGCCGTCGGCGACGAGCAGCAACGCGGCGCGCTCACGGTCGGGCAGGCCGGCCGGCACGACCGCCTTGGCGGCCTCCACGTGCGTCAGGGCCATGGCCCGCGCCTCGTCCAGCGCACCGGTGGCGGCGATGCGATCGCAGATCGCCTCGGCCTGCTCGGCATCGGTGATCGCGCGCGGATCCAGCGCCGCCAGCGACGGGTCGCGTTCACGGGCGAGGATGAACGGCAGCGTCACGGTCCCGTCCAGCAGGTCGGTGCCGCGGTGCTTGCCGGTCCGTTGCGCCGGACCCGCCACGTCGAGGACGTCGTCGAGCATCTGGAAGGCCAGGCCGATGCGGCGGCCGAACTCGCGCAGCGCCTCGGCGCCGTCGAGCCCACCGCCGGCCTCCAGCGCGCCGAGCATGCACGCGGCCTCGAACAGCCGCGCGGTCTTCAGCTCGCAGCGGCGCAGGTAGCGCTCCAGCGCGATCGTCGCGTCGAACGCGTCGGCGCGCTGCAGCAGCTCGCCGCGAGCCAAGGCCGACCCCGCATCGCTGAGTGCCCGGACCTGCTCCGGATCGGCGTTGGCGGCCAGCAGGGCGAACGCGCGCGAGAAGAGGAGGTCCCCGGTCTGCGTGGCGGCGGCGCGGCCGGCGGTGGCGAAGACCGTGGGGCGGCCGCGGCGCAGCGGCGCGAGGTCCAGGACGTCGTCGTGGACGAGCGTCGCGCTGTGGACGAGCTCGACCGCGGCGGCCGCGCGCACGAGGCCCTCGTCGCTCGGCGCCACCGGGCCGCCCGCGGCGAGGATCACGAGCAGCGGCCGCAGGCGCTTGCCGCCGGCGGCGATCGTCGTGCCGGCGTGCTCGGCCAGGACCGGTCCGTGGCCGTCCGCCGCGTCGCGCAGCAGCGTCTCGACGCGATCGAGCAGCGGGAGGACGTGCGGACCGCCCGCGTGGACGATCGCGGTGACCGGCCCGCCGTCCGCCGCGGCCGGCGAACCGGCGCGCGTCATGCGGCCGGGTGCGAGCCGTTGACCGAGGGGTACGGCACCGCGGGCTTGACGCCGACGTGCATCGCGATGATGCCGCCGGCGGTCAGGACCCAGCGGATCTGCTCCAGGCCGGCGCGCTCCAGGACGGCGGCGAGACCCTCGGGCTGCGGGAAGCGCTTGACGCTGTTGGGCAGGTAGTCGTAGGCGTCGCTGTCGCCGGCGACCTTGCCGATGAGCGGCACCAGCCGGTCGAACCAGAGCGAGAAGAACGTCGACAGCGGCGGCTTCTGCGGCGTCGTGATCTCCAGGATCACGACCCGGCCGCCGGGACGCACCACGCGCGCCATCTCCGACAGGCCCTGCTCGAGGTCGCTGAAGTTGCGGGCGCCGAAGCCGACCGTCGCGGCGGCGAACTCGCCGTCGGCGTAGGGCAGCTCGAGCGCATTGCCCCACTCGAAGGTGATGCCCGGCGCCTTGCCGCGCGCGTGCTGGAGCATCTCCTCGGAGAAGTCGGTGCCGACGACCGTGCCGCCGGGCGCGACGCGACGCGCCAGCTCGATCGCCAGGTCGCCGGTGCCGGTGGCCACGTCCAGGACGCGGTCGCCCGGGCCGACGCCCGCCAGGTCGGCGGCACGGCGGCGCCACTGATGATGCAGCCCGGCCGTCATGACCGAGTTCATCAGGTCATAGACCCGCGCGATGCGGTCGAACATCGCGCGGACCTGCGGCTCGGGCAGCGTGCCCCGCTCGGCCCCGGGGGCGGCCGGCGACATGGACTGGCCCGCCTGGCCGCCACCGCCGCCGGCGGCCATCAACCGGCCGACCCGGACCCGCGGGCCGACCCCGTGTCCGCCTTGAGGCGGCCGAGGAAGGCGACGAGCTCCTGGAACTTCTGGGGCTGGTTCTGCTGCAGGCTCTTGAACGACGGCATCGGCGCCGTCGGGTTGATGAGCGTGCGCTGGATGCCGGCGGCCGGAAGGCGATCGGCGATGTCGGTCAGGTCCGGGCCGGGACCCGAGTTGCCGTTCTCGCCCACCTTGTGACACGCCAGGCAGCCCGACTGCGCCATCACCTGTCGCCCGGCCTCGTACTGCTGGACGACCTTCGGGCCCTCGGCCAGGACGCTCGCCGGGGTCTTCAAGTCGATCTGCGTGGGCGGGCCGGCGGCCGCGCCCTCGTACGTGAGGTAGGCCATCGCGCCGATGATCAGGATCGCGGTGATCGTCGCCACCGGGCGGCGCTCGGGACGCCGCTCCGGGCCGCGGTCGTAGAACGGCAGCAGGAACAGCAGGATCATGCAGATCGTCGGGATGCCGATCGTCGCCAGGGCGACGAACTCCGCCGGCTTGATGACCCGCAGCAGCTCGAAGAGGAAGAAGAAGTACCACTCCGGGCGCGGCGTGTACGTCGTCGTCGTCGGATCGGCCTTCGGGCCGAGCTCGGCGCCGAGGATGATCGACAAGAGGATGATGACGAGCAGGACGATGCACGCCATCGCGCCGTCCTTGGCCACCGCGTAGGGGAAGAACGGCTTCCCCTGGGACTTGAGGACCGAGTACTCGCGGAGGTACTCCTCCTTCTCGCGGCGGTTCACGCGGTCTCCTCGGTGAGCTCGTCGGGCTGCTTGACCTTCTGCCACGGCGGCGCCGTGGTGCCGAGCTTGGCGACGAGGTAGAGATGGGCGCCGATGAGGGCGCCGATGATCCCGGGCACCAACATCATGTGGATGGCGTAGAAGCGCGAGAGCGTGGTCGCGTTGAAGTCGGCGCCGCCGTTGAGGAAGTCGCCGAGGTACGGGCCGACGAACGGGCCCGACGCGGTGATGTTGTTCGCCACGACCGTCGCCCAGAACGACCGCTGGTCGAACGGCAGCAGGTAACCGGTGAGCGCCATGACGAACGTCAGGACCAGCAGCGCGACGCCGATGACCCAGTTCAGCTCGCGCGGGTACTTGTACGCGCCGAAGAAGAACGTCCTGGCCATGTGCAGGAAGATCAGGATGACCATCACCGACGAGCCCCACTTGTGCATGCCGTGCACGAACTCGCCGAGGAAGACGTCGTCGTTGATGTGGCGGACCGACTCGTAGGCTCCGCCCGCGGCGTCGGGGCGGTAGTACATCGCCAGGAAGACGCCGGTGATCGCCTGCGACAGGAAGGCGAACATCGTCGCCGAGCCGAGGGTGTAGAACCAGTTGGTGCCCTTGGGCACCTTGCGGAACATCATCCAGCGCAGACCGCCCGACAGCGACGTGCGCTCGTCGATCCAGTCGACGGTGTGCATGCCGGCTTCGGCGGCCGCGTCGAGCGGGCCCTTCTTCTCGGCGCCCGGGCGCTTGGGCGCGGGCCGCAGCGACGGCGGGACGGGTGGGGCGGGGAGCTTGAGCTTCGGCATGGGGGACTACTCCGTGGGGAGCGTGTCGAGCTTCCGGATCGTGGGCCGCGATGGGTACAGGTACTGCCCGATGCCGTCGAGGGGCTCGCCCGGGTTGCGGGGCGAGAAGCGGTCGAGCTCCCGGTTGACCGAGAAGCGCGGCCCGATCTCGAGCTGGCCGTTCTTGATGCGGTTGTAGAACCGGTCGAGCGGGCGGACCGGGGGCCCGCCGTCGACCTTGCCCTGGAAGTCGTAGACGCCGCCGTGGCACGGGCAGATGAAGCGCTGCGCGGCCTCGGTGTAGCGCACGGGGCAGCCGAGGTGCATGCAGCGCGTCGAGATCGCGACGAACTGCTCGCTCTCGAAGCCCTTGGGCAGCTTGTCGGTGTCGAGCGCCGGGTTGCGGCGGCGGATGTAGACCGTCGTCTTGCCGGCCTCGCCGATTCCGTCGGTGAGCGTGATCACCTTCGGGGTGTAGTTGTCGTTGGAGAACTCGTCGGGCGTGCCGACGGGCTGCCAGCGCATCTTGTGCTCTTCGAAGAGCGGACCGAGCGCGAAGCCCAGGGCGGGCAGCAGGATGGCCGAGGTCGCGATGGCGCCCGTGGCGTGCGCGGTGCCGACCATGAAGCGGCGGCGCGTGACGGTCTCGCCCTCGAACGCCCCGGGGATGCCCCGGTCGGCGGTGTACTTGCTTTTGGCTTGCTTCTTGGGCACGGTGGTTGGTGATTCCTGTCCGAGGGACGCGCGATCCTTGCGAACCACGTCCGGGATCAGGAAATCTATCGCTCGTCCATCGTACGGGCCCCGCCGCCTGCGACCGGTGTCCGGTCAGCGGGTCGGCGCCAGGTCTCCGGAGATGTGGCGCGCGGCTGCTCGCAGCCGCTGCGCCGCATCCGAAACCCCTGCACGTGCCGCGTCTTTGGCGGCCGTCAGGTCCGGGTTCGGACCCCATCCGACCTCCACGCAACCGGCCGCCCAGAGGGCGTCTGCGAGCCCCTCGTCGCCGGCCGCCTGAGCCTGGGCGCCGAGCCCGATCAGGTCGGCCAGGGCCGCCACGGCGTCCAGGTCGCCGGCCGCCGCCAGGCGCTCGAGCCCGAACGCGTAGAGCCGGTCGCCGGCGAGCAGCGCGAGGTCGTCGTCGTCGCGGCCCATGAGGCGCGGCGCGCCGTAGTGCAGGAGGTAGCCCTCGCGGACCGCCTCGAGCACCAGCGGCAGGTCGGCGGCGTGCCCGGCGGCGCGGGGGCCGTGGGCCACGGCGTCGCCGTACGGCGTCGGCCCGGTGGGATCCGGGGCGATCGCGTCGGCCAGCAGACCGCCGTCGTCGCGCACCAGCGCGGCGAGCCGCTCGAGGACCTCGGTCACGGCTGGGCGACCTCGGAGAACGCCGCGTTGACGGCGTCCAGCGTGCGGTCCAGGTGCTCGGGGGTGTGGGCCAGCGACGGGAACCACGCCTCGTACTGCGAGGCCGGCGGGTAGACGCCGCGGGCCAGCAGCGCGCGGCACCAGGCCGCGTAGGCCTCGTGGTCGCACGCCTGCGCGGAGGCGTAGTCGCGCGGCGCGGCCTCGGAGAAGAACACGGTCAGCAGACCGGGGACCGACGTCACCGACACCGGCACGCCGGCGCCGGCCGCCGCGTCGCGCAGTCCGCCGGCGAGCGCCTCGGTGGTCGCGCTCAAACGCAGGTAGGCCGGCTCGTCGAGCAGCCGCAGCGTCGTCAGCCCGGCGGCGACCGCCACGGGATTGCCGCTCAGCGTCCCGGCCTGGTAGACGTCGCCGGCGGGCGCGACGCGCTCCATCAGCGTGCGCTTGCCGCCGTAGGCGGCGGCCGGAAGCCCGCCGCCGATGACCTTGCCCATGACCGTGAGGTCCGGCATGACGCCCTCGCGCTCCTGCGCGCCGCCCTCGGCGACGCGAAAGCCGCTGATGACCTCGTCGAAGATCAGCAGGGCGCCGTTCCCGTCGGCCTGGTGGCGCAGGAGCTCCAGGAAGCCCTCGACCGGCGCCACGAGGCCCATGTTGGCCGGGTACGGCTCGGCGATCATCGCGGCGAACTCGTGCTCGGCGAACGCCCGCGCCACCGCCTCGCCGTCGTTCCAGCCGACGATGACCGTCTCGTGCGTCGCGGACTCCGGGACGCCGGGGCTGGCCGGGATCCCCGCCGTCGCCAGGCCGCTGCCCGCCTGCGCCAGCAGGCCGTCGACATGGCCGTGGTAGGCGCCGGCGAACTTCAGCAGCTTGGTCCGGCCGGTCGCGGCGCGCGCCAGGCGGATCGCGCTCATCGTCGCCTCGGTGCCCGAGGAGGTCATCCGGAGCATCTGCACCGACGGCATCCTGCGCGAGATCTCCTCGGCGAGCTCGACCTCGCCGGCCGTCGGCGCGCCGTAGCTCGTGCCGCGGCGCGCGGCGGTCACGACCGCATCGACGATCTCGGGGTGCGCGTGGCCGTGGATCAGCGGGCCCCACGAGCAGACGTAGTCGACGTAGCGGTTGCCGTCGACGTCGACGATCTCGGCGCCCTCGGCGCGGTCGATGAAGATCGGGTCGCGCCCGATGGCCTTCATGGCGCGGACGGGCGAGTTGACGCCGCCCGGCAGCCGCTGCAGCGCGCGGGCGTACAGCTCGGCGGACTTCGCGTCGGTGAGGGAGACGCTCACCGCGGACGACCTCGCCTCGAGGCTCGGCGTCCGGGCGCGCTGGGGTCACACACCAGCGTGCTCCCGCTCCCAGCGCTTGAAGTCCTCGGTGAAGTACAGGAGCCGGACCTTCTTGAACTCCGTGGAGGAGTACAGCGTCGCGCGGTCCTCGACGCAGCCGACCTCGTC
>JAWVGD010000474.1:0-4093 GCA_033855515.1 Baekduia sp. | reverse complement strand
GCGCTCGAGGTCGCCAAGGGCGCCCACGCGGTCGTGCTCGTCACCGAGTGGGACGAGTTCCGCACCATGGACTTCGCCGCCGTCAAGCAGGCCATGACCGGCGACCTGCTCATCGACGGCCGCAACGCCCTGGACCCCGCGGCCGTCCGCGCCGCCGGGCTCACCTACGAGGGCGTCGGCCGAGGGCACTAGCCGTGCAGGCCGTCATCCTCGTCGGCGGCGAGGGCACACGCCTGCGGCCGTTGACCTCGCTGCAGCCGAAGCCCGTCATCACGCTCGTCGACCGGCCGTTCCTGGTTTACATGCTCGAGTGGCTGCGCGGGCACGGGATCGACGACGTCATCCTCAGCTGCGGCTTCGCGCCCACCAAGGTGCAGGAGGCGCTGGGCGACGGCTCATCGCTCGGGATCCGGCTCCGGTACGCCGTCGAGCCGGAGCCGCGTGGCACCGCCGGTGCGCTGCGCTATGTCGAAGACCACCTCGCCGCGACCGGCGAGCGCCTCGACGACCGCTTCCTGATGCTCAACGGCGACGTGCTGACCGACGTCGACGTGTCCGCGCAGATCGCCCAGCACGAGCGCACCGCCGCGTCCGGCACCCTCGGGCTGGTGCCGGTCGAGGATCCCTCGGCCTACGGGCTGGTCCTGTGCGACGGCGACGACGCGGTCCACGGCTTCCTGGAGAAGCCGGGCGCCGACGAGCTGGTGGGCATCGACCACTACCTCATCTCCGCCGGGATCTACGTCCTCGAGCGCTCGGTCCTCGACCTCATCGCGCCCGACGAGAACGTCTCCATCGAGCGCGAGATCTGGCCGCGGCTCGTCGGCCACGGGCTCCACGGCTTCGCCGACGAGCAGGCCTACTGGATGGACATCGGGACGCCCGCGCGCTACCTGCAGGGCACCTTCGACATCCTCGAGGGCAACGTCCGCACCGGTGTCATGGAGCGCTTCACCGACGGCTTCCTGGCGGTGGGCGAGGACGTCCGCGCCGAGGGCCGCATCGTCCCGCCCGCCGTGGTCGGCGACGGATGCACGATCGGCGCGGGCGCCCACGTGGGCAGCCTCGTGGTGCTCGGCGCGAACGTGACCATCGGCGCCAACGCCCGCGTGGAGCGCTGCGTGGTGCTCGACGGCGCCGAGATCGGCGCAGGTTGCGAGATCACCGACTGCGTCGTGGGACCGCGCGCACGGATCGCCGCCGGCGTCGTCGTGACGGGCGGGGCCATGGTGGGGGAGGATGTGTCGGTGGGCGAGGGCAACATCCTCACTGCTGGGATCAAGCTGTTCCCCGGAACGGAGCTTCCGCCCGGGGCGATCAAGTTCTGATGGCCGTGACCATCGGGCGGAGGAGAGGGAACCGACGATGACGACGACCAACACCGAGCTCGATCGCGACAGCATCGGCCGCATCGACTCGACCGATCAGCTCACGGACGTGCTCGCCATCCCCGAGCATCTCCGCGACGCGCTGTGGAAGGCCGAGTCGGCGCAGCTGAGCGAATGGGACAGCCCAGCGGGCCTCGTCGTGGCCGGGATGGGCGGCTCGGCCATAGGCGGCGCGCTGGCCCGTGCCGCGCTGGGCGACACCGCGTCGCGCCCGATCCTCGGCGCGCGCGCCTACGGCCTGCCGCCGTGGACGACGCCCGACACCACCGTCCTGTGCTCGAGCTACTCGGGCGACACCGAGGAGACGCTGGCCTGCTACGAGGCGGCGGGCGCGTTGGGCGCGACGCGGGTCGTCGCGACCAGCGGCGGCCGGCTCGGCGAGATGGCCCGCGCCGACGGCGTCCCCGTCATCCCTGTGGCCGGCGGCCTGCAGCCGCGCGCCGCGGTGGCCTACATGACC
This sequence comes from Baekduia sp., assembly GCA_033855515.1. Lineage (GTDB taxonomy): Bacteria > Actinomycetota > Thermoleophilia > Solirubrobacterales > Solirubrobacteraceae > Baekduia. The sequence goes on along the minus strand of JAWVGD010000474.1, from coordinate 2,245 downwards.
GTCGCCGCCCTCGAGGTCGCCTTCCGCTGCGGCGCGGGCCCGCGCTGCGCGTCGGACATCGACGTCGCCGCCGAGCACCTCGAGGAGCTCGTCGTCGAGTGGGGACCCGAGGCCGCGGAGGACTCCGAGGCCAAGAGCCTCGCGCGCGGCCTGGTCGGCACGATCCCGGTCGTCTACGGCGCCGGGCTGACCGCCCCGATCGCCTACCGCTGGAAGACGCAGCTCAACGAGAACGCCAAGGTGCCGGCGTTCTGGCACGAGCTGCCCGAGGCCGACCACAACGAGCTCGTCGGCTGGTCCGGCGCTGCCGAGCTGGGGCGCTTCAGCGCGACGTTCCTCGACGACAGCGACACACACCCGCGCATCGCCGACCGGGTCGAGCTGACCGAGAGCCTCATCCGCGAGCCCGCCGCCGCGACGTTCCGGGTCCAGACCCGCGGCCAGACGTCGTTCGAGCGCGTGTTCTCGATGGTCCTGCTGGGCGACCTCGTCTCGGTCTACCTCGCGGCGCTGCGCGGCGTCGACCCGGGCCCGGTCGGGCTCATCGAGGACCTCAAGGCTCAGCTGGCGCTGCGTTAGGGGAACGCTGGCCCAGGGGGCCAGGTTCCCTTGCGGGTGTTCGCCCAGGGGGCGAAACCCGCGGCGGGGTACGGACCCACGCTCCTCGTGGGAACGCTGGCCCAGGGGGCCAGGTTCCCTTGCGGGCCCCGCGGGCCGGGCGCGGAGTCCAGGCCCGCGGCGGTGTGAGAACGTCGGCCGCCGCTGAGATCCGCGCATAGGGGCGGGGGCCGGAGGGAACCGGGTGGGGCATGGCCCTGCTCTTCCGCCTGCCCCTCCTGCTGATCGAGGCACTGCTGCGCCGGCTGTTCCGCGGCGGCGAGGAACCGTTCTTCGTCCCCGAGGCCGCCCCTCGCGACACGCCGGGCGCCGGCGCCGCGTTCACCGCGCCGGCCGCGACCGACGCGGCGGCCGCGACCGCCGCGACGCCCGGGGCCCCCGCCTCGACGATGCCGCCCCCGCCCAGAGCGCCGCGCGCGCCCGCCTCCGAGCCGCCGCCAACCTCTGAGCCGCCCACGCCCACGGCCGAGGAGGCGATCCAGCGCCGCTTCGCCCGCGAGGCGGCAGCGCCCCCTCCGCCGCCTCCGCCGCCGGCGCCCTCGCGGGCCAAGGCGCCGCCCCCGCCGCTGCGCGCGGTCGGGGAGGACGACGGGCACGTGGACGTCGAGGTGGAGGTCGTCGAGTCCTTCGGGCCGGCGAGCGACGTGGGCAGTGCCCTGACCGTCGACGAGCCGTGGAGCGGGTACGACGGCCAGCCCGCCTCGGCGATCGCCTCGCGCGTGCGCAGCGCCGACACCGCCACCAAGGCGGTCGTCCGCCTGTACGAGCAGCAGCACAAGAAGCGGGCGACGGTGCTCCGGGCAACCGGCTGACGCCCGGCGTCCAAACCTTGACACGATCGTGGTAAGGTTGGAGGCGTTGCAGGACGCCCTCACCATCCACGAGGCCGCGGAGACGACGGGGTGGTCACCCCGGATGCTCCGCTACATCGAGCGCAACGGGCTGATCGAGCCCCAGCGCTCCGCCGCCGGCTACCGCCTGTACGGCGCAGCCGAGCTCCAGCGTCTGCGGACGCTCAAGGAGCTCCTCGGCGAGCACGACCTCGGCCTGGGTGACATCGGCTTCGCGCTACGCCTGCGCCGCGAGACGGATCTCCGTCACGCGGTGGAGGCGTGGTTCGAGGCCAAGCCGGAGCGTCCCGAGCACATCCCGGCCGACGACTGGCTGAGCTTCGAGCAGCAGAAGCACTCGAGGCTCCTGGACGCCGTCCGCGCCCGACCGACCCCCACCACCACGGAGACCGCATGAGCACCACGGCCGCCAGCACCCACACCGACTTCAAGGTCGCCGACCTCTCCCTGGCCGAGTTCGGCCGCAAGGAGATCCGTCTTGCCGAGCACGAGATGCCCGGCCTGATGAAGACCCGCGAGGAGTTCGCCGCTTCTCAGCCGCTGAAGGGCGCCCGCATCATGGGCTCCCTCCACATGACGATCCAGACCGCCGTGTTGATCGAGACGCTCACCGCGCTCGGCGCCGAGGTCCGCTGGGTGTCCTGCAACATCTTCTCCACGCAGGACCACGCCGCCGCCGCCGTGGCCGTCGGCCCCAACGGCACGCCCGAGGATCCGCAGGGCGTCCCGGTCTTCGCCTGGAAGGGCGAGACGCTCGAGGAGTACTGGTGGTGCAC
>JAWVGD010000473.1:0-5015 GCA_033855515.1 Baekduia sp. | reverse complement strand
CGGTGAACGGCAGGATGATGCCCTGGTCGGCCAGCGCGCCGCCGAACAGCCCGCCGCGCCCGAACGCCGCCAGCAGCCCGATGCCTGCGACCGCCGGCGGCAGGACCAGCGGCAGCTCGACCAGCGTCACCAGCACCGCGCGACCGCGGAAGCGGCGGCGGGCCAGCAGATAGGCGGCAGGGGTGCCGAAGACGACGATCAGCCCGTCGGCCACGAGGTTCGTGCGCAGCGTCACCGCGAGCGCGTCGCGGACGGTGCGGTCGCCGAGCAGGCCGGGGACGCGGGTCAGCGGGACCTCGGTGAACAGCGCGACGATGGGCAGCGTCAGGAAGAGGAGCGCGACCGCCGCGCAGGCGCCCAGCAGGACGCCGAACGCGCTCGGCCGCCTCATCCGCGCGGCGGCAGCCCGAACCCGTGATCGGCGAGGGCGCGGCGGCCGGCGCTGCCCGTCACCTTGCGGATGAACGCCTCGGCGCCGCTCGTGTCGGCGCCGTCGCGCTTGACCGCGCACAGCTGGTAGCGGACCGCGGGCTGCGCCCACTTCGGGACGCGGATCTCGCGCGTGCGGCCGCGGGTGGCGAGCGCGTCGGTGTGGTAGACGAAGCCGGCGTCGGCCGAGCCGAGCGCGACCTTCGCCGACACGCTCGCGACGTCCTTCTCCTGGCTGACGGTGTTCGACGTCAGGACCGACGACAGCCCGAGGCGCCGCAGGAGCAACCGCGTGTAGTTGCCGATCGGGACGCCGGCGGTGCCGATCGCCAGGCGCTTGCCGCCGCCGCGCAGCGAGTAGACCGAGCGCAGCCGGCCCGGGTTGTCCTTCGGGACGAGCAACACCAGGATGTTGGTCGCGAACGTCACGGGCCGCGTGCAGCGTCCTTCGCGGAAGAGCGCCTGCGCCTCGGCGGTGCCCGCCGACGCGAACACGTCGGCGGGCGCGCCGCGCTCGACCTGGGTCTGCAGCGTGTTGGACCCGGCGAAGCTGTAGGTGACCGAGCGGTCGATCGCCGGCAGGACATCGCGCAGCGAGGCGGCGGCGTAGACGGTGGGCGCCGCGTGGGCGGCGGCCGGCAGCGCGACCGGCGCGAGGAGCATGAAGGTCAGCAGCAGGCAGCGGCGCATGTCAGGTCATGGGGTGGTTCGTCGCCAGCAGCGCGGCACGGGTCATCGGCACGGTGTCGAACCTATGTATTGCCTAGGAAGCGCGACATGGCAAGATCCTATCCGCGTGGGCCGCCGCCGTCATCCGATCCTCCCCCTGCTCGTCGCCTTGACGCTCGCCGCCGGCTGCGGGAACTCCGCCGACAACGGGACGGCGCCCCCTCGCGGCGCCGCGGCGCTCAAGGGCGACCCGGCGCTGGCCCGGACGCCGCGTCGCGCCGGGGAGATCCTCCTGCGGGGCGACGCCTCCCCGCGCACCCACGGGCCGATCGCGCTCGACGGGCGCTACCTCGTGCGCTTCGAGCAGTATGCGCCCGAGGACCCGCGGCTCGACTTCCGCACCCAGACGGCGTTCGTGGCCGACCTCGAGCGCCAGGCCGGCGTCCCCGCCGTGCGACTGTTCCGCACCGCACGGGCGAGCGGGCAGCGCACCGTGACGGCTCACGGGCGCTTCCTGGTCGACGTCAGCTTCGGCGACTTCCCCTACGTCCTGCGCCTGACCCCCGTGCGGGAGTAGCGTCCGCCGCGATGGACAACCTCGTGCGCATCGGCGCAGCCGCCTCCGCACTCGGCGTCAGCGTGGACACGCTGCGCCGCTGGGACCGCGACGGCCGGATCACGTTCGAGCGCCACAGCAACCAGCGCTACCTCCGCGCCGAGGACCTGGCCGGCCTCCTGCGCGAACGCTCGGTCCACGACCACTCCAGCGCCCGCAACCGCATGGCGGGGGTCGTGGTGGCCGTCAAGCGCGACGGCGTCATGGCCCAGGTCGACCTGGCCTGCGGGCCGTACCGGATCGTGTCGCTCATGTCGCGCGAAGCCGTCGACGACCTCGGCCTGCGGCCCGGCATGGCCGCCACCGCGGTCATCAAGGCGACGAACGTCATCGTGGAGCAGTAGCGGCCGACGCTCGACGAGGGGTTGCTTTTCCGGTAGACTTTCCGGGGACCCGACGAGGCGGAGGCCCAGTATGGCAGTGCTCGATCCCACGCAGCTCAACGCCGAGGCGACCCGCCTGGGCGTCGACCAGATCGCACGCTATCTCCAGGAGCAGCTCGGCCAGAAGCTCACGGCGTACCTGGCGGGCGTGACCGACCCCAAGATGGTCGGGCGCTGGGCCGCCGGCCGGGCCCAGCCCCGCGACGAGCGGGAGATGCGCCTGCGCGACGCCTTCCAAGCGACCCGGATGGTCGCCGAGGCGTTCGGGAGCACCACCGCGAAGGCGTGGTGGGTGGGGTCCAACACGCGCCTCGACGACCGCGCGCCCGCCGCCGTCGTCCGGCACGCGACCGAGCCCGACGCCCTGCGCTTCGTCGTCCCGGCGGCGCGGTCGTTCGCCGGGGGCCCGGCCTGAGCCGGCGCCCGCCCGCGCGCGTCTGGCGCCTGGGGCATCGCAGCGGCCCACTCGACCTCATCCCGCTCGCGCTGTGCGGCTGGCAGAACCGCTGGGACGATCCACGTCGCGCCTACCGCACGCTCTACTGCGCGCAGGACGCCATCACCTGCCTGCGCGAGGTGCTCGCCGACCTGCGGCCCGACACGGCCATGCTCGCCGAGTTCCACGAGCTGTTCGGTCCGGACGCCGGGGTGACCGCCGCGGCCGGAGCGGTCACCGCCCGCTGGCGCACCGAGCGCGTCCTGGCGCCCGCGCGGATGGTGCTCGACGGCCCGCTCGTCGACGTCGACGACCCGGCGACCCGGGCGGCGCTGGAGCGCGAGCACGCCGCCCTCCTGGCCGAGCACGGCATGGCGCACCTGGATGTGTCCGAGGTCCGCAGCCGCCTGCGGGTCGTCACCCAGCGCATCGGGCGCTCGCTGTACGAGGACGGCAGCGCCGGGGTCCGGTTCGGGTCCAACCTCGACGATCGCCCGTGCTTCGCCCTGTTCGAGGCGCGCGGCCGGCTGGTCCCGCGCGCCGGCGAGCCGCCGCTGGACCTGACCGTGGACCTCGCCGTGCTCGTCCAGGTCTGCGACGAGTACGGCCTGCGGCTCGTCGATTGACGCGCCCGAGGCGGGCTCAGCGCGACAGGCGCCGCGCGGTCACGCCGCGAGTCCCGGCGATGCGCAGCCGCATCCCGCGCAAGGCGTCGGCGCCGGACAAGGCCAGCGCGTAGGTGCCGTCGGCGGCGATCGGGACCCGGCGCGCCGATCCGTCGGCGGCCACGAGATCCAAGCGCTGGATCGAGCGATCGGCGAGGCCGAACAGGACGGTGCGGCCGCCGGCCATGAGCGGGTAGCTCTGCGCGACGATCATGACGTGGTCACGGGTCAGGTCGCCGCAACTGCCGGCGGCGTCGGACGGGAGCTCGGCGAAGCGCCCGCTCTGCAAGCGACCCAGCCGGCCGCCGACGATGCGGCCGACGAGGAGGCACGACCGGCCCTGCTTGCTCGTGTACACGCGCAGGCCCCACGGCTCGCGCTCGGCGGGGTCGCGGGCGACCGCCAGGGCCAGGCGCCGGTCGCCCGGCGCGCGCTGGACCGCGGCGCCGGGGCTCGAGTCGCCCTTCAACGGGCCCTCGTCGGCCACGAAGACCCTGGTCCCGGCGGCGACCGCCGAGGCCGCCAGCAGGCCCGCCGCCGCGACGGCCACGCTGCGGCCGATGGGCCAGCCGCGCGGTCCGCGCCGCGCCCGGCGCTCGCGCCGTCCCTCGGCCGCGCGCTCCGCGCCGAGGCGCCGGAACGACTCCTCCAGGCTGCGCGCCGCCTCGTACTCGGGCGGGATCCGGCTCATGCGTTGAGCTCCTGAGCGGCGCGGACGACGCTCGGATCCTCGCCGAGCCACCGGCTCAGCTGGCGCAGCGCCCGCGAGACCCGCGCGCGAACGACGCCGGCGCTGACCCCGCACAGCGCGGCGATCTCGTCGTAGCTGCGGTGCTCGATGACGCGCAGCCGCAGGGCCTGCTGCTGCTCGCCGGAGAGCCGCGCGAGCGCGCGCTCGAGCTGCGGCCGCACCCGCTGCAGGTCGGCGAGCTCCTCGATGCGCTCGTACTCGAGCGGCCCGAGCGCCGCGACCGGAACGCCCAGGCGCTCCAGGCTGCGCCGCTCCACCGTCCCCTTGCGGTACCAGCCGTACAGCTGATGGCGGGCGACCGCCCACATCCACGCCTGGCCCTCCTCCTCCGTCTCGCCCCGGAAGGTGCCCACGACGGTGAACAGCTCCGCGAACGTCTCGGCCATGAGATCGAACGCGGTCTCGGGGTCGAGCGTGTTCCGTGCGAAGAACCGCAGCACCGGCCGGTGGTACTCGACGTAGACCTCGGCGAACGTCGCAGGATCCGCGCGCGCTCGAGCGAACCGCGAAGGTGAGCGGTCCTTCCCCAATGCGCGCCGGCGTCCTGCCATCGCCGGCCATGCTGCCAGATCCCGGCGACGTGTCGGCGGCGCAGCCGTCCGAAGTGGGGGTCCGCCCCATGCACGTGTTCCTAGCCGGCGGCGTCCTCTCCCACACCTGAGGGAGCCTGCTCTCGGGGGTGAGCAGGCTCCCCGGTGGTGCCCGCTCCCGCGCGCCCGGCCGGGCGGCGCCCCACGCGCCGATGGTCGTGGCCGCGGGCTGCGGAAGAGACTGTGGCGAGCTCGCGTGCCGGTCCAGCCACGGTCAGAGCTCTCGACCGTCACCACACCAGAATCAGTGGCTATTGTCAACCGGTTTTGTGTCCGGGCCGCCGGCGGGCACTCGCGCGGCCCCCTCATGACCTCGCTCAGCCTCCTCGTCCGACCCCGTGCCTGCCGGCGGCCCACGAGCCGCCGGGTCGACCAACACCAGCGAGACCCAAGAGCCGTGCGGGGCGATGCTGTGATGCCCGGCCGCCGTCGGCGGCGGACCGAGTCTGCCTGCGCCATAACGGCATCTGGCCGCC
>JAWVGD010000472.1:0-2679 GCA_033855515.1 Baekduia sp. | reverse complement strand
GGCGACGGCGCGCGTCGGGGTCGGTGGGTCCCCGGCCGCGCAACCGAGGAGGACGAGTGCCGCGAGCACGGCGCCGACGACGACGCCTCGCCGCACCCACCCGAGCGCGCTGTCTGGCGGTCGGCCGATGACCCATGGTGACCGACGACGAGCGCGACGTCGCCAACCGCCGCAGGCCACACGAGCGGCAACGCGCCCAACACGGCGGGGACGGGTTGACCCTGACCCGGCGGACGGGCCGCCACTGAGCCCCGGTTCTCCCGGGGCCCAGCGGCAGCCGGCGCAGAGGCGGTGCCTCCGCCGCGCTCGAAGGCGGGCCGCCCTCAGCCCGCGACGCGGATGAGCTTCTTGTTGACGAACTCGTCGGCGCCGAAGCGGCCGAGCTCGCGGCCGAACCCCGAGTTCTTGACCCCGCCGAAGGGCAGCTCGACGCCTTCGGCGCCGACGGCGTTGATGAACACCATGCCCGCCTCGATCCGGTCGGCGACGCGCAGCGCCTGCTCGGAGTCGTTGGTGAACACGTACGAGCCGAGCCCGAAGGGCGTGTCGTTGGCGAGCGTGATCGCCTCGTCCTCGGAGCCGGCCCGGTAGACCGAGGCGACGGGCCCGAAGAACTCCTCGGTGTAGGCGTCGTTGTCGGGGGTGATGCCGGTCAGCACGGTCGTCTTGAAGAAGTTGCCCTCCCGGCCGCCGCCCGCCGCGAGCGTCGCACCCTGGTCGGTCGCGCGCTTGACCTGGTCCTCCAGCCGGTCGGTCGCCGCCTCCGAGGAGAGCGGGCCCAGCACGGTGTCGGGCGAGCTGGGGTCACCGGGCTCGACCTTCGTCAGCGCCGCGGTGAACTTGTCCAGGAACGGCTCGTAGAGCTCGTCGACCACGATGAAGCGCTTGGCGGCGTTGCACGCCTGCCCACCGTTCTCCAGGCGCCCGCCGACCGCGGCCTCGACGACGGCGTCGAGGTCGTCGGTGCCGAGGACGAGGAACGGGTCGGAGCCACCGAGCTCGAGCACGACCTTCTTGAGGTTGCGCCCGGCGATCTCGGCCACCGCGGCGCCCGCGCGGCCGGAGCCGGTGAGCGACACGCCTTGGACGCGTGGGTCGGCGATGACGGTCGCGATCTGGTCGTTGGTGGCGTAGATGTTGATGTAGGCGTCGACGGGCAGGCCGGCGTCGTGGTAGATCTGCTCGATCGCCTCCGCCGACTCGGGGCACTGCGGCGCGTGCTTGAGCAGGATCGTGTTGCCGATCACCAGGTTCGGGCCGGCGAAGCGCGCCACCTGGTAGTAGGGGTAGTTCCACGGCATGATCCCCAGCAGGACGCCGAGCGAGCTGCGGCGGATGAAGGCCGAGCCATCGCCCTCGAGGAGGTCGATCGGCTCATCGGCCAGCAGCGCATCCGCACGGTCGGCGTAGTACTCGTAGATCGCGGCGCTGAAGTCGACCTCGCCCACGGCCTGCTCGATCGGCTTGCCCATCTCCCGGGAGATGATCTCGCCCAGCTGCTGACGGCGCTCGGTGTGCAGCTCCCCCACGCGGCGGATCAACGCCGCGCGCTCCTCCACGGTCTTCTCCCGGCCCCACCCGTCGTGCGCCGCGTGGGCGCGGCCGATCGCCGCGTCCAGCTGCTCGTCGCTGATCGTCGGGTACTCCTTGATCGTCTCGCCCGTTGCCGGGTCCACCACCGCGTAGTCAGCCATGTTGCTCTCCTTGGATCCTTGATCTCTCGACGCGCGACGCAACCGCTTCGGCCCCCGGTCGTGACGTAGGGGGCTCGACACTGATACCGCAAGAGCGCGCGGCGCGCCGATGCGCAGACCGTCAGAACTTCGGGGCGCCGTGGCTCCATCGTGGCGAAGGCCCTCCGCATGAGGCCTGTCGGCGCGCTGCGCCGGCAACCCAACGCCAAGGGACCGGTGCGACGGCGGCGAGGCGGGTGCGGGAGCGTGCCGGCCCGCCGTGCTGGGCCCCGTGCTTCGTGGGCACACTGGACACCATGCGGGCGTCGTGGATCGCGACGGTGCTCCGGCGTGTCAACGCCCGCACCAAGGTGGCCGCGGGGCTGCTGTGCGGCATCGTCGCCGGGGGCGCGGTATGGGCAGTCGGCCTCCGGGGGCTCAGCGTCTTGCTGGGCTGGGACGTGGCGGCCGTCGTCTACACGATGGGCGTGTGGGTGGCCGTCTGGCCACTGGATTTCGAGGCGACCGAGCGCCTCGCCGAGCGCCAGGACCCGACGCGCGCAGCGGCGGACCTGCTGCTGCTCACGGCCGCCGTGGCGAGCCTCGCCGCGGTGGGCGTCGTGCTCGTCAACGCCTCCCGTCTGCACGGCTCCGCGCAGGACATCCGGGTCGCGCTCGGCCTCGTCTCCGTGGTGGCGTCCTGGGTCGTCGTCCACACCGTCTATACGCAGCGCTACGCGTGGCTCTACTACTACGGCGACGTCGACGCCGGCGTGAGCTTCAACCAGGACGAGCCGCCGCGCTACAGCGACTTCGCCTACCTGTCGTTCACGCTCGGCATGACGTTCCAGGTCTCCGACACCGATCTTCAGAACCAGGCGTTCCGGCGGACGGCGCTCGGTCAGGCCCTCCTGTCCTACCTCTTCGGTGCCGGCATCCTCGCCACGACCGTCAACCTCGTCGCCAGCCTCAGCACGCAATGACGCCGGCCGCCGGCGGCGCGCTG
>JAWVGD010000471.1:0-3372 GCA_033855515.1 Baekduia sp. | reverse complement strand
CCTCCACGGTCCCTGGCACGGTGGCGCGCAGCTGCGTGGCGATCTCGTGGGCCAACCGCTCGTCGCCCGGGCTGCCGGGGCGGCGGTCCGGGAAGCGGCTGGCGAGGCTGGCGAGCGTGAGGTCGGCCCGCACCTGATCGAACCCATCTGGTGGGAGCGTCGTCCCCATCGCCGGCGGGCGATCCTGGAGGGAGAACGCGGCCACGAGCAGCGCGAGGAGCACGGGCACGAACGCGACGCGGTAGAGGCGCGGGTCGAGCATCCGCCTACAGTGTCGCTCAGACGATGCCGGAACGCGCCCCCCGGATCTTGTTGGCCGACGACGAGCAGTCGATCCAGACGCTCCTGACCTTCCCGCTGCGCAAGGACGGCTACGACGTGACGACGGCCGCCGACGGCCGCGAGGCGCTCGCCCGCTTCAACGAGGGCCGCTTCGACCTCGTCGTCCTCGACGTGATGATGCCCCGGATGGACGGCCTGGAGGTCTGCCGCCGCATCCGGGCCCGCCACAACGTGCCGATCATCATGCTCACCGCCAAGGCGGAGGAGATCGACAAGGTCCTCGGCCTGGAGCTCGGCGCCGACGACTACATCACCAAGCCGTTCTCGCTGCGCGAGTTCCGCAGCCGCGTGCGCGCCGCCCTGCGCCGTGCCGGGATGCAGACCCAGAACGAGCCCGAGGCCGAGGAGCAGCCGCTCAGCGTCCACGGGCTCGAGATCGACCCGGCCAAGCGCGCGGTCCACGTGCGCGGGACGCCCGTCGAGCTGACGTTCGTCGAGTTCGAGATCCTCAACGCGCTGGCCCGCAACCCGGGCCGCGTCTTCACGCGCGACATGCTGCTCACGCGCATCTGGGGCGACAGCGCCTACCGCGACCCGCGCACGATCGACGTGCACATCCGCCACCTGCGCGAGAAGCTCGAGGCCGACGCCAAGGACCCCGAGTACCTGTTCACGGTGCGCGGCGTGGGCTACCGCTTCCGCGACGAGCCCCGCTAGCGGGTCGCGCGGAAACGCGCGGCCCACTGGTTCCCGGCAAGATCCGGCGCGGCGGATGAGATCGCTGCGCACACGACTGGCCCTGTGGGTGTTCGTGATCGCCCTCGGGGCGGTGACGATCGTCGCGCTCGGGGTGCTCACCTCGCTCGACGGCGCGCTGCGCGACCAGGCGCTGCGCGAGCTGCGGACGATCGCCGAGCGGACATCGCCGCCCATCGACGTCGCCATCGACCGCGGCGAGACCGCCGGCCGCATCGACTCCCTGGTGCGTGACGCGTCGGATCTCGCGACCGCCCGCGTGACGCTCTTCGGGATCTACCGCCGCTCCGGCGAGCTGCAGACCTACCCGAAGTCGGACTCGACGCGGCAGGTGGAGATCCGCGACCTGCAGTTCGACGTCGCGATCGAGGCGGCGCGGACGGGCCGGCCGGTCACCGCGGTCGAGGCGGGCGACGCCGGGCGCGTCGGCGAGGCCGCCGTCCCGCTGCGGTACCGCGACCCCCGCACGCACCGCCGCGTCATCGGGTCGGTCGTCGTGTTCTCGCGGCCACTGGACGACGTCGACGCCGACGTGGCCATCGTGCGCCACCGGCTGCTGACCGCGGGGCTGTTCGCGCTCATCGTCGCGGCGCTGGCCGGCTGGCTCGTGGCGCGGGCGCTCGCATGGCGCGTCCGGCGCCTGGAGCGCGTGGCCGACCGCGTGGCGAGCAACGACCTCGCCGCGCGCTTCCCGGTCGACTCCGGCGACGAGCTGGGACAGCTGGCGGCCACGCTGGAGGAGATGCGCGGCCGGCTCGCCGAGCTCGACGACGCGCGCAAGCGCTTCATCGCGACGGCATCGCACGAGCTGCGCACCCCGCTGTTCAGCCTCGGCGGGTTCCTCGAGCTGCTCGAGGAGGAGGAGCTCGAGGAGGAGGACCGGCGCCGGTTCATCACCCAGCTGCGCCAGCAGGTCCTGCGGATGCAGAAGCTCGCCACCGACCTCCTGGACCTGTCCAAGCTCGAGGCGGGCTCGCTGGAGCTGCGTGCCGAGCCGACCGACCTCGGCGAGGTCGCGCGGCTCGTCGGGGCCGAGTTCACGCCCGCGCTGAGCGCGCACGAGGCCCACCTGGAGCTGCGGCTGCCCCAGGATCCGGTGGTGGTGGAGGCCGACCCGGAGCGCGTCGGCCAGGTGCTGCGCATCCTCATCGACAACGCGATCACACACACACCGCCGGGCACCGATCTGGTGGTCTCGGCGTCGCGCCGCGCCGATCGCGTGCGGCTGGGAGTGCGGGACTTCGGACCGGGTATTCACCGCACCATGCTGACGCGGATCTTCGAGCCGTTCGTGACCTCCGACGACGCGCAGGGCTCCGGGCTGGGCCTCGCGATCGCCGGCGAGCTGGCCGAGCGCATGCAGGGGCGGCTGGTGGTCGACAGCCGGCCGGGCCGCACGACGTTCACGCTGGAGCTGCCCGCATGATCCGCGGCAGCGCGACGGCGCTGACGGTCGTCGTGCTGGCGGGCGCAGGCTGTGGCCGGGCCTCCGGCGGCGGTGGGGCGTCCACCGACGCGCGGTCGGTCCCGACGACCACCGTGCACCGGACCACGCGCGACGAGGTGATCAAGGAGGCCGCCGGCTCCAAGGGCTTCGACCCCCAGGGCATCTACCGGCGCGACTCGCCCGGCGTCGTGACGATCCTCGCCACGGGCTACGCCGGCTCCAGCAGCAGCCAGGGCGGTCTCGGCTCGGGCTTCGTCGTGGACGGCAACGGCGAGATCGCCACCAACGCCCACGTCATCACGACCGGCACCGGCGGCTCCATCAAGCAGGCCGGCGAGGTCTTCGTCCGCTTCGGCGACGGCAACCAGGTCGGCGCCAAGGTCATCGGCTTCGACCCGTTCTCCGACGTCGCGCTCATCAAAGTCGACCCCCGGGGGCTGACGCTGCGGCCGCTGCCGCTGGGGTCGATCGGCGAGGTCCGCGTCGGGGCGCCCGTCGCGGCGATCGGGTCGCCGTTCGGCGAGGAGCGCTCGCTGTCGATCGGCGTCATCTCGGCCAAGGGGCGCTCGATCGAGTCGCTGACCGGCTTCGAGACCTCCGGCGCGCTGCAGACCGACGCGGCCATCAACAGCGGGAACTCCGGCGGCCCCTTGTTGGACGCACACGGGCGGGTCCTGGGCATAAACTCGCAGATCCGGACGACGTCCGGCGAGGGCAGCGGCGTGGGCTTCGCCGTGCCGGTCGACGTCGTGCGGCGCTCGCTGGACCAGCTCCGGCGCAACGGCGAGGCCCAGTACGCGTACCTCGGCGTCTCGACCCAAGGGGTCTACCCGCAGCTGGCCGACCACTTCAAGCTCGGGACCGACCACGGCGCGTGGGTGCAGGTC
>JAWVGD010000470.1:0-3759 GCA_033855515.1 Baekduia sp. | reverse complement strand
CGCGCGCCTGGGCGGCATCACCCGCGTCGTGCTCGGCCACAGCCACGCCGACCACCGCGGGGTCGCGCCCGCCCTGGGCGTGCCGGTCTTCTGCCATCCGGCCGAGCGTGCCGACGCGGAGGGCGACGGCGGCGCGCACTACTTCCGCCTGGACGAGCTCGACCTCCACGGCCGCCTGCTGCTCGGCCGGATGCTGCCGATCTGGGACGGCGGACCCGTGTCGATCGCCGGCACCGTCGAGGAGGGCGACGAGGTCGCGGGCTTCGAGGTGGTCCACCTGCCCGGCCACGCGCCGGGGCTGATCGGGCTGTGGCGCGCGAGCGACCGGCTCGCGCTGGCGAGCGACTGCTTCTACACGCTCGACCCGCAGACGGGACGCCCCGGCCACGCCCGCGTCCCGCACCGCGCGTTCAACCACGACACCGAGCAGGCACGCGCGTCGATCCGCAAGCTCGCCGGCCTCGCGCCCGCGGCCGCCTGGGCGGGCCACGCCGCGCCGCTCACCGGTGACGTGCGCGCGCAGCTGGAGGAGGCGGCCGCCACGACCTAGGGCAAGTGGGCGCGCCGCACGGCACCGGCCGCGCCACCCGCTCTGCCAGGATGGGAGGTCATGGGCCGCCGCAGCCGCCAGCGCGGGCGCACCGACAAGCTCGAGGCGCCGACCACCGACTACCGCTCGCCCGACGGCGGGCAGGTCCTGACCCTGCGCGGCGCGCTGTCGCCGAAGTCGCGTCAGGAGTACGCGAAGGCCGCCGACCCCGCCCAGGCGCGCGCGGCCGCCAACGTCGAGGACGTGCGCGCGCGGGCGATCGAGTTCCTGTTCGAGCGGCTCGTCGCGCGCTGGAGCGTCAGCGACGTCCCGACCGAGGGCGCCAAGGCGCTGCTGGCGCGCTACCGCGTCGCCACGCGCGACGAGCGCACCTGGATCACCGGCGTGCTGCGCGAGCACTGCGCCGAGTGGTTCCCCGACGTCTCGGTCCCGTAGGGAGGAACGGCGCCATGAACGACTTCACCGAGATCACCACCAACCTGGACCCGGCGGCGTTCGCCGACCTGCTCACCGGCTACTGCCTCGACGTCCAGCCCGGCCAGCAGGTGCTCGTGCGCTCCACGACGCTGGCCGAGCCGCTGCTGCGCGAGCTGCAGCGCGCGATCCTGGAACGTGACGCCTGGCCGTTCCTGCGCGTCGAGCTGCCCGGCGAGGCGCGGCAGTTCTACGAGCACGCCCACGATCGCCACCTGGACAGCTATCCCCCGCTGGCCTACGAGGAGGCGCGCAGGATCGACGCGACCGTCGGCATCCAGGCGCCCGACGACGCGCGCGCGCTCGCGTCGATCGACCCCGAGCGCATCGCCCGCGCCTCCCGCGCCCGGCGCGACGTGCGTGAGCAGATGCTCAAGAAGCGCTGGTGCTCGAGCCTGTGGCCGACGCCCGCCAACGCCGCGCTGGCCGGCATGGAGCTCGGCGAGTTCGCCGCGTTCGTGTCGCGCGCGCTGTTCCTGGACCGCCCCGATCCGGTCGGCGGCTGGGCCGAGCTCGCGCGCTTCCAGGACGCCCTGATCGGCCGCGTCTCCCAGGCGCGCGAGATCCACATCGAGGCCGAGGGCACCGACCTGCGCCTCGACGTCTCCAAGCGCACGTGGGTCAACAGCGACGGCAAGCGCAACATGCCCTCCGGCGAGGTCTTCACCGGACCGCACGAGACGTCGGCGACCGGGCGCATCCGGTTCACGATCCCGTCGTCGCCGGCCGGCGTCGAGGTGTCGGGCGTCGAGCTGGAGTTCCGCGACGGCGAGGTCATGACCGCGACCGCCGAGACCGGCGAGGAGTACCTGCGCCGCGCGCTGGCGACCGACGACGGCGCCCGCCGCCTCGGCGAGCTGGGCATCGGCACGAACTACGGCATCGACCGCGCGATCGGGGCCATCCTCTTCGACGAGAAGATCGGCGGGACCGTGCACGTCGCGCTCGGGCGCTCCTATCCCGAGACCGGCGGCAAGAACCAGTCCGCGCTGCACTGGGACCTCATCTGCGACCTGCGCTCGGGCGGCCGGCTGACCGCCGACGGGCAGCTCCTCCAGCAGGACGGGCACTTCTTGCTGTAGGCCGTCGGCCGGGCGCCTTGGCCTAGCCGCGGAGCTTGACGACGCGCAGCGTCGTGCCGCTCGCGGTCACCATGTGCAGATCGACCGGGCCGGTGCCTTCCGGCAGGACGACGGCGTAGAAGCCCTGCCTCACCGGCAGGCTCCCGGGAACCCGGGCGATCTTCTCGCCGTGCCCGCCGCGGACCAGCACCCGCGCCACCTGTGGCCCCGCAATCCCCGCGTAGACGTGGCGATGCCGGCCGGCGCTGCCCGAGGCGACCAGCCCCGGGCTCAGCGGCTGCCCGGGACGAACCAGCGTTCCGCCACCCGGCATCCCCGACTGGCCGGGCACGCGCGCCATGACCATGAGCGTCTGCAATCCGGGAACGGTGTCGGCCATCTCCGCGAGGCGGCGCTCGGCCCAGCGCTTCACCTCGTCGGATCGCCCCTCGGACAGCTCTGCGGCTCGCTCGCGCCGAGCAGCACCGCATCCTTCAGGGTTCCGCACCGCCCCGACGCCTACGCCCTGCTGGACGGACACCAACAACGTGACGCCGCCCGATGCGGGGATGGCTCGGACGGTGCGCCGGAGCACGGGTCCCCCACGGCGACCACGGGGCAGCATCGCCAACGCACGCTGTTGGACCTCGCGTGAGGCGGGCGTGGCGAGCGCCGGCAGCTCGGCAACGAGCTCCGGCAAGGGGGCACCGTCGCTGAGCACCAGGTCCCGGGAAGCGACCGCCGGGAGACACGGCGGCAACACCTGCGTGTCGCCGACAGCCTGGAAGGCGATCTTGCGTCCCTGCGTCTCGGCGCTCTGACCGCCGACCAGCTGCGTCGCCGCGAGGGCGCCGCCGCTGACCGTGAGCGCAGCGGCAAGGGCGAACGCCGAAGTCCGACGCCAACCGCGTCGCGCCCTGAGCGGTCGGACGTCGTCCACGGCACGAACCCCCCGTCGGAGCTGGCGCTCAAGCTCATCGAATGCGTCCGTCATCGCTCCTCCTCGAGGCCGGCGCGCAGTCGTGTCAGACCACGATGTACGCGTTGGCGGACCACCTGCTCCGAGCAGCCGAGATCGGCCGCGATCTGGCCGTACCCCCGCTCCTCCACGACGCGTGCCAGCAGTGCGCGGCGGGTCGGTTCGGGCAGCGCGGCCAACTCTCGGGCGAGCGCACTGGCACCTGCTGCGGCCCGGTCCTCGACCCGCTGTAGGTCAAGATCATCAAGTACGACCGGCTCCATACCCAGCCGCTGCCGCGCGTCGGCTTCGACGCGACCGCGGCGAAAGCTCTCGCGCAGCTTGTTCCGGGCGATCCCGAACAGCCAGGCGGCCGCCGGGCCGTCGCCACCGAACGAGCTTGCGCCGATCACGACCGCCGCGAACGTCTCGGCGGCCAGATCGAACGCGAGCTCGGGATCTGGCACGCGGCCGCGGAAGAACGCGATCACGGCGTCCAGATGGGTCCGGTAGAACGCCGCGAAGGCCGCCTCGTCGCCGTCGGCGATGCGTCGAAGGAGATCGCGGTCCTCGGGCGGCGCACCGGGCATCACCCCCATCGTTGCGTGAGCGGCAGATCCTGTGACGTCCCTGCCTGATCGGGCGCGCCGCGCGAGGTCGCGTGCGGGAATGCGGCGCGTGGGCAGTACCGTGATGCGCGATGACCCGCCGCACGA
>JAWVGD010000469.1:0-4850 GCA_033855515.1 Baekduia sp. | reverse complement strand
TCGTCCGCTGGCGGTGGTCCTCTTCGGCGAGCATCTCGTCGGCGACCGCGCGCAGGTCGGAGTCGAGGTGGCCGCAGAGGACGTCGCGCAGCAGCGCGCGCAGCCAGCCCGTGAGCTCGTCGACGAGCGCTTCGAGCGCGCTGTCCTCGGGCGCGACGCCGGCGACGATCGCGCGTTCGAGGGCGACGAGGTGCGCGATGCGCTCGGTCACCTGCGCCCGCTGCTCGGGAAGCGCGCACAGGGCGGCGATCCGCCCGGCGAGCCGGCCGGTCTGCGGACCCTCGGGCTCCAGCAACGCGCGGAGCGCGAGCAGAACGTCGGTGAGCGCCTCGGACGGCCGCGCCCGGTCGGTCGCCAGCTCGAAGCGGCCGAGCGCCCAGGCGACCTCGCCGCTGCGCGGCGTCCGGCGGCCGATGAGCGACAGGAACGCCCGGAGCTCGTCCTCCTGCTGGACGGGGACGACGCACACGCCGCGCGGCTGGGCCCCTCCGCCGATCGCGAACGGCTGCCAGGCGCCGCCGCCGGTGCGCGTCCACGCGGTGCGGGCCAGGACGATGCCGGCCGCGTCGTAGAGCCGCAGGGCGGTGAGCAGCCGCCGCAGCCGGACCTGCGCGTGGCGCAGCGGCGCCTCGTCGCCGGGGGCGGCCTCCCACGTCAGGCGCGCCAGCACGACCTGGTGGCCGTCCTCGCGCTCGCGGACCGCGTCGGCGGGCGCGTCGTCGCACTGGTCGGCGCGGACCAGGCTCAGGCCGTCGCCGAGCGCGATCTCCTCCGAGCCCAGCGCCAGGCCCAGCACCGGGGCGACGACCTCGGCCAGCGCGCGGCCCTCCATGACGACGCTCTCGAGCTCCTCGTAGGCGCGGGCCAGGCGCTCCGGCGACAGCGCGAAGTCGCCGCACTCCTCGAAGACGCGGGTGAGGAAGTGGCGCAGCGCCTCCTCCGCGCGGTCGCGCGGCGCCGCCGGGACGCGGGCGTCGCCGCGGGCGACGAGGTAGGCGTCCAGGCCGCCGCAGGCCGCGAGGCCGTGCACGGCGGGGAGGAAGCTGGGCAGGCGCGCGAGGATCGACTGGCGCTCGTCGATGAAGCTCGCCGTCAGCGGGCGGTAGCAGTACAGCGGTGACTCGCGGCGCCCGCCGCCGAGCTCGACGACCTCGAACGGGACCTCGGCACCGCCGGCCGTGTCGGAGGCCAGATGGAACGCGGCCTCCTCGGCGAAGGCCGCGAGCGCGGCGTGGAGCTGACGGTTGCGCATGCCGTGCGGTTCGTCTCGCAGCGTGTGGCTCCTGCCCGGCGCACGCTGCGTTGCAGCCGGATCGCGCCTTCCGGGAGGTTCCTGCAGCTTTGGGCGCAGGAGGCCGTGCATGGCCGCGCCCAGATGAGGGACGGGCGGAGGCGACGCCGAAGACCGGGAGCAGCTGATGTCCCGTCGCACCACCGTCGCCCTGGTCCTGGCCGCACTCATCGTGGTCTTGCCGACCCGTGCCCAGGCCGCGCCGACGGGCGGGACGTCCTACCCCGGCTCTCCACACGGCGGCACCGCGACACAGGCACAGGCGTCCCCCCGGACGCCTGTGCCGACGTCGCCCGCCACGAGCGCCGTGCCCTCTTCGACCGCGCCGGCCACGCCGGGGCCCACCGCCACGGTCGGCCCTGACGGCCTCGCCGTCGCCCCGGCCGGCGCCCCGCCCGCGGTCACGCAGCTGATCGCCGCCGGCAACGCGATCGCCGCGCTGCCCTACCGCTACGGCGGCGGGCACAAGGACTTCGTGGACACGGCCTATGACTGCTCGGGCTCGGTGTCCTTCGCGCTGCACGGCGCGGGGCTGCTGGACGCGACGCTGGACTCGACGGGCCTGAGCCGGTGGGGCGACGCGGGATCCGGCACGTGGATCACCGTGTACGCCAACAAGACCCACACCTACCTGATCGTCGCCGGCCTGCGGTTCGACACGAGCGGCCAGAAGACCGCCGGCACGCGGTGGCAGGCGGCGGTGCGCAGCGCCCGCGGCTTCCGGGTGCGGCACCCGGCCGGCTTGTAGGGCCCCGGCAGGAGGGGTGCTCAGGCGCCGGCGGCGGTGCCGCCCGAGGCGCCCGTGCCCGCCGTGCCGCCCGCGCTCGTCCCGCCGCCCGGCGCCGTCGTCGTCGCCTTCTTGGTGCTCGTGGTCCGCACGGCACGGACGTACAGCGCCGCCGCCGACGCCTTGGCCGTCCCCACACCGGTCTGCGGCGTCAAGCGGTAGAGCCCCGGCCGCGACAGCGCCACCTTGCTCTGGAACTGCGCGCGCCGCGGCTTGATCGTCGTCGAGCCCACGCGCCGGAACTTCCCGTCGCTGCCCTGCTTCTCGATCGTCACGACGACCGGCGCCAGCGGATGCACGGTGCCCTCGACGGTGAGCGACCGCCCCGCCTTCACGCGCGTCGTCTGGGCCTTGGCCGACAGGACCGGCGTGCAGCCGACCTGGACGCCCTCGGTGACGGTCATCGCGGCGCCCTGCACCGCCGCACGCGCCCGGATCTTCCCGGCCGCGCGCCACGGCACCGAGGCGCTCCAGGCGCCGTCGTCGCCGCTCTGCACGCGCGCGACGGTGACCCAGCCGCTCGTGCCCTGCTTCTGGACCAGGACGCGTTGACCGGCCACCGCGCTGCCATCGCCGCGATGCAGCGTGCCCTGCAGCGCCAGCGCCTCGCCGTAGACGACGGCCGCGGCAGGAGCGTCCATCGCGACGGCCACGGTGGCGACCGGCGTGGCAGGGGCGATCGCCGCCGCACGCCGCCGCAGGTCGGGCAGCTGTGCGTACAGCGCCGTGCCCGGGCACTCGGTGGCGTCGCCGTCGCGGTGGCCGCAGATCCGCTCCAGCGTGACGGGCGTTCCCGACTTGTAGCGGTTGAGGTCGCCGCCGCCCGAGGTCAGCACGACCTGGCCCGTCACCGGTGCGCCGTGCAGCGGCAGCTTCCACGCGATCAGCCGCGCCATCGCGTCCAGCGCGGCGTCGGTCTGCCCCACATCGGTGAACGTCCCGATGTTGGCGATGCCGGTCGAGTGGCTGTTGTAGCCCTGCGCCTGCGCGCCGATGACCGCCTGGTCGACGCCGCCCGCGCGGCCCTCGAAGATCTGGCCGTACTTGTCGACGACGAAGTTGTAGCCCAAGTCGTTCCAGCCGTTGGTGTCGCGGTGGTACTTGGCCATCGCGAGCACGATGCCCGCGGAGTCCTGCGGGCCGTAGTCGTTGGCCGACACCGTGTGGTGCACGAACGCCGCCTGCACGTCGCCGTAGTCGGCGGGAACGCGCGGCGGCACGCTGTCACCGCCCCAGGCGGCGCGCGCGATGATCGCCGGCTGGCTGCCCGCCTGCGCGCTGTGAGCCACGGCGGCCGAGGCGCGGGCGCCGTTGCGCTTGACGGCCGCCGGGATCGCCACGAAGTGGACGCGGAGGCCGGCGCGCGGCGTGCGCGCGGCGCGCAGCTGGAGCTCGTCGGCGCTCCCGGCCCAGACGGGGTCGGACGCGTACGCGCCGGTCCCGGTGTCGGGGCGATGGTCGTGTCCGGAGCCCAGCGGCACCCAGGGGCTCCAGGTGCCGCCGTCGCGCCGGACGCGCACGTCCAGGCCCGCGGCGCGCAGCGCCTGCCCGCGCACGCCCAGCAGGTCGAAGCGGCGGGGCGCGCGCAGCGGCGCCGTGCGGCCGCGGGCGCCGAAGGCGTCGCGGGCGACCGTCAGCCCGAAGCCGCTCGGCGCGGCAGCACGGGTTGCCCACGCCGGGGGTGCGGCGCGGGCGACGAGGGGGGACAGGCCGGCGACGGCCCCCAGGGCGAGGGCACGCCGCCGCGTGAGCGGCGGAGCGTCCACCCGTCCGAGGGTAGCCGCGGCCTGCGCGGCGGCAAGGCGTGCAGGACTCCGTGCGTGGCGGCCGCGACCCATCGGTGGTCAGAACCCTGCCCGCCGCGCAAGGTTGCGACCGGCACCGCAAGTTCTGGGCACGAGCTGCGTTGCGGCTTTCGAACTTCCCGCACAGGACGTAGGGGTACGTCATGGAGGCTGCGGCGGCGGGTCCGGGACCCGTCGCCCCCTCCCTCCGGGCGGCGCGGTGCCGCTAGGAGCCCGCGCTCCCTACGCGACCGCGGGTTTCGCCCCCTGGGCGAACACCCGCACGGGAACCTGGGCCAGTGAGCGCGGGTCCCTACGGGACCGCGGGTTTCGCCCCCTGGGCGAACACCCGCAAGGGAACCCGGCCCCCTGGGCCGGCGTTCCCCTAGACCTGGACGAGCGTGGCGCCGACCGGCTCGGCGCCGGTCGATCCGGCGCACTCGCCGCCCAGCCAGCGCTCACCGTAGGACCGCATGTCCTCGATGATCGGCAGCAGCGCCAGGCCCTTGTCGGTCAGCGCGTATTCCACACGCGGCGGGACCTCGCCGAACGACTGGCGCTCGACGATGCCCTCCTCCTCCAGCGCGCGCAGGCGCAGCGAGAGGGTCCGGGGCGAGATGCCCGACAGCGAGCGCTCCAGCTCGCAGAAGCGGGTGTGGCCCTCCGCGAGGTCGCGGATCAGCAACAGCGTCCACTTCCCGCAGATGATGTCCGCCGTCTGGCAGACCGGACACGTTGGATCTACGGGCATCAGGCCATAACTATACCGAGTGAAGCGCGGCCCGAACGGTGTCGCCGCCGGGCCGCCCCGCGTGCGGCTAGCCGCCGAGGAGGTTCCCCAAGCCGCCGCCGCTGCCGTTCGTCGGGCCGGGCGTGACGCGCCCCTCCGACGGCTGGACGAGGACCCAGCCCTCGCCCTGGAAGGCCATCTGGACGGTCTCGCCCGAGCCCCGCCCGATCAGGTTCTTGACCTTGAAGTCCGTCTTCA
>JAWVGD010000468.1:0-2554 GCA_033855515.1 Baekduia sp. | reverse complement strand
GCGTAGGCGCAGACGGCGGCGAACAGGAGCACGAGCAGGCCGACCGTGAAGGGGTTGAACCCCCGCCGGTCCTTGCGCAGGACGCGCTTGCGCTTGTCGGACTTGGAGCTCATGGCTTGGGGGTGTCGGCCGAGGGCTGGGTCTTCTGCGTCGTCAGGCCCTGGCTGCCCGGAACGTTGCCGAGCACCTGCTTGCCGGCCAGGTAGGGCTCGTTGCCGGCCTCGCACTCCTGCGTCTGGCCGGGCGCGGCGACGTTCGGATACGGGTTCTGGTGCAGGAAGTTGTCGGTCGAGGGGCCGTTGGCCGGCGCGGACGACGGGCCACCCTCGTTGTTGGGGCCCTGCGGCGTCGCGACGATCATGAAGCGCTGGCCGGTGCCGTTGGTGTCGCCCTCGCTGAGCAGCGAGGCGGCGTTGCGGAAGAGCAGCGTCCAGTAGTTGCAGACCGTCTGGCTGGGGGCGATCCCGGCCAGCAGCGGGTTGGCGATCCGCGCCGTGGCGCCGAGGTCCTTGACGCCCAGCGAGACCAGCGGGTCCTCGGCGAAGGCCTGCAGCGCCGTGAAGGTCGGCTTGAGCTGCTGGTTGAAGCCGACCGAGCGGCGCAGCGCGGGCGTGCCGACGGTGAAGGCGGCCGAGAGATCGGCGGCCGCGCCCGAAAGCGCCTTGACGCCGGGGCGCAGGTCGTGGAAGAAGCCCTCGCTGTTGGCCAGGAACGGGCGCTGCTTGGGCAGCTCCTGGATTGCCGTCTGCAGCGCCGGCGGCCCACCGCTGATCGAGTCCTGGAGGTAGGGCCGCGCGACGGAGGCCAGCGCGCCGAAGGTCGTGTCGAGGTTGCGGAACAGCGCGGCCTGCGTCTCGGCGACGGGCGCCACGATCGCCGACGTGCGGCCGAGCGCCTGCGTGAACCGCGCCAGGCGCGTGCGGTCGTCGGCGAGGTTGGCCATGGCCGGACCGAGGTTGCGCAGCAGCGGGTCGAGCGACTGGATCGCCTCATGCAGGTCCTGGCCGCGGCCGGCGAACGCGTTGCCGAAGCCGAGCAGCTGCTGCTGGGCGGCAGCGCGCGTCTTGTCGTCGAACGTGCTGAGGAACTCGTCGAACTCGACCGGGGCCGGCGTGGCGGCCTTCAGCGGGATGACCGCGCCGTCGGCGTAGCCGGCGGTCGAGCGGCCCTTGCTGATCTCGACGTACTTCAGGCCGAGGGCCGACTTGGACCGCACGAGGATCGTGGAGTCCTTGGGCAGCGGCTTGACCGTCGTCTCCAGCTTCAGGTTGAGCTGGGCGATGACGCGGCCGTCCTTCAGCCGCTTCGGGGTGATGTTGTCGACGACGCCCACGCGGGTGCCGCCGATGCGGATCTCGTTGCCCGGCACGAGGTTCGCGGCGCTCGGGACGTCGGCCTTGAGCTGGTAGGTCGGGACGAACGGCAGGCCGTTGTTGGCGTTGTAGGCCAGGAAGACCGCGACGAGGACGACGAGCGTCGTCGCAGCGCCGATGAGCACCGGGTTGGCCGCGATGGACTGTGATCCGCGCCGTCGCATCAGCCACCCAGGAGGTAGTCGAGGAGGGTCTGGGTCGCGCCCGAGGAGGGCGAGCCCGCCGGCGTCGCGCTGGTGGCCGCGCCGGTGCCGGACGTGCCCTGCGGCGTCGTGGTGGAGCTGGTGGTCGTGTCCGCGCCGCCCGGCGTCGCGGCGGTCGGGGCCGCCGCCCCGCTGCCCTGGGCGGCGGGCGCCGCCGGCGCGCTGCTCGCGGGCCGGCCCGGGAACAGGCTGGCGGGCAGGTCGATCTTCGCCTTGGCGGTGCTGCCCTTGGCCGAGCCCTTCTTGCTGCCCTGCGAGGACGACGAGCTCGAGGAGCTGTCGTTCGCGAACACCGCCGGGTCCAGGCCCTGGGCGACCGCGTCCTGGCGCGCCAGGTACGGGCTGCGGCCGGCGGCGATCTCCTGGTTGACCGAGGCCACCGTGGGCTTCGTCGTCGACGCCTTGGCGGCGCGGGCCGACGCCGTCGCGTTGGCGCTCCTGGGGAAGTTCGCCGAGCAGTTCGGCGTCGGCGCGATCGAGTACGTCGTGCACGTCGTCAGCACGAACACCGCGCGGAGGTAGTGCCCGAGCGAGTCATAGCCGTTGGTCGACGCGGCCGAGAAGTACAGGAAGTCCATCAGCCGCTCGATGCCGCCGGTGTCCTTGAGGCTCGTCAGGAGGCCCTGGAGGTTGTGCACCGTCGGCCGGGCCTGCTTCGCGAAGGTCCCGAGGTCCTGCGCGATCGGCTTGGACTTGATGAGCGCCTGGTCGCCGACGACGGCGGCGTCGCCCAGCGACGTCAGCGCCGGCGTGCCGGCCTGGCTGAACGGACCGAGCTGCTTGATGAAGGTGTTGATCTCCGGCGCGGCGGCGTTGAGGTCGGTCAGCACCGGCGTCAGCTGGTCCGACAGGCCGCCGAGGCGCTGCATCGTCGGCTTGAGCTCCTTCAGGAACGCCGGGAACTTCTGGAGGCTGGCCTCGATGTCGCTGCGGCGCTGGGCGCTGGCCTGTGCGGTCTTGTCGGCCTGGACGATGAAG
>JAWVGD010000467.1:0-6920 GCA_033855515.1 Baekduia sp. | reverse complement strand
GCGGTCAGCGCGGTCGAGATCGTCTCGAGGTCGCGCATCTCGCCGACGAGGATGACGTCGGGGTCCTGGCGCAGCGCGCCCTTGAGCGCGGCGCCGAAGCCCGTGGCGTCCGAGCCCAGCTCACGCTGGTTGACCATGCACTTCTTGTGGGAGTGCAGGAACTCGATCGGGTCCTCGATGGTGAGGATGTGCTCGTCGCGCGTCTCGTTGATCTCGTCGATCATCGCCGCCAGCGACGTCGACTTGCCCGAGCCGGTCGGGCCGGTCACGAGCACGAGGCCGCGGGGCTTCTTGCAGAACTCGTGGACGATGGGCGGCAGGCCGAGGTCGTCGATCTTCGTGATGACCGACGGGATCAGGCGGAACGCGGCGCCCATGGCCGAGCGCTGGAAGTAGGCGTTGACGCGGAAGCGGGCCGCGCCCGGGACCGCGTAGGCGAAGTCGAGCTGCCAGTCGGTCTCGAGGCGCTGGCGCTGGTCGTTCGTGAGGATCCCGTAGACGATCTCGCGGGTGTCGGTCGGGTCGAGGACCGGATAGTCCTCGAGCGACGTCAGGCGACCACGGACACGGATCTTGGGCTTGGACCCGGCCGTGATGTGGAGATCGGAGGCACGACGTTCGAGGACGTCGAGGAGGAGCTGGGCGAAATCGATCCGCATCGCCTCGATGGTCGGCGCCTGGACCCCGTTTCTTGAGCGCGCCCGCCTCCAGTGGACGGGCGGCCCTCCCCTCCCCGGCGGTCAGTAGCGGGTGCCGACCGCCTCGGGCAGCGCGTCGAGCTCGACGAGGTCCTCCGCGCTGAGCGCGATGCCCGCGGCGCCGACGTTCTCCTCCAGGTACGGCACGCGCTTGGTGCCCGGGATCGGGATGACGTGCTCGCCCTGGGCCAGGACCCACGCCAGCGCGATCTGGCCCGGTGCCGCGTCGTGACGGGCGGCGACCCGCCCGACGGCGTCGACGATCGCCTGGTTGGCCCGCAGCGCCTCCTCCTCGAAGCGCGGCCAGCGGCGGCGGGCGTCGTCGGCGTCGAGCGCGTCGCGCGAGGTCAGGCGGCCGGTGAGGAAGCCGCGCCCCAGCGGCGAGAACGGGACGAAGGCGATGTCGTGGGCGGCGCAGAACGGGAGGATCTCGGCCAGCGGGTCGCGGGTCCACAGCGACAGCTCGCTCTGCACGGCGGCGATGGGGTGCACCGCCGCGGCGCGCTGCAGCTCGTCGAGGGTCACCTCCGACAGGCCGATGGCGCGGGCCTTGCCGGCGGCGACGACCTCGGCGAGGGCGCCGACGCTCTCCTCGATCGGCACCTCCGGGTCGGGGCGGTGCAGGTAGTAGAGGTCGACGTGGTCGACGCCGAGGCGCTGCAGCGAGCCGTCGATCGCCTCGCGGATGTGGGCCGGCGTGCCGTCGCGGCGCATCTCACGGGTGGTCAGGTCGTCGACCACCAGGCCGCACTTCGTGGCGAGGACGACCTCGTCGCGGCGCGGCGCCAGGATGCCGGCGAGCAGCTCCTCGTTGGTGTGCGGGCCGTAGACGTCGGCGGTGTCGATGAGCGTGCAGCCGAGGTCGATGGCCCGGTTGACCACCGCGGGCGGGTCGGTGCCGTCGCGGTTGCCGTACGCCCAGGTCAGGCCCATCGCGCCGTAGCCGATGGCGCCCACCGCGGGGCCGTTGTCGCCGAGCAGTCGAGTGTCCATGGCCTCCACGATAGGAGGCGCGGTTCCGTCGGCCCGGGCGCCGGCGCCCGGGCGCCCGCCCTCAGCCCGTCCCGGTGACCCGTGCGACCTCGGCGATCGAGGTGCGGCCCTGCTTGACCTTCTCCAGCCCGTCGTCGCGCAGGCGGCGCATGCCGTCGCGCATGGCGACCTCGGCGATGCGATCGGCGGGCGCGCGCTCGATCGCCAGGCGGCGGATCTCGTCGGTGACGGTCATGACCTCGTACAGGCCGATGCGGCCCTTGTAGCCCGAGCCGCCGCAGCGCGAGCAGCCCTTGGGGTCGTAGGCCTCGATGTCGACGTGGGAGCGGAAGCCGTGGTCGAGCAGCACGGGCGAGGAGATGATCGTGCGCTCCTTGCAGTGCTGGCACAGGGTGCGGCACAGGCGCTGGGCGATCACGCAGTCGACGGCGGAGGCGACCAGGAACGGCTCGATGCCCATCTCGACCAGGCGGGTGATCGACGTGGGCGCGTCGTTGGTGTGCAGCGTCGAGAGCACGAGGTGGCCGGTGAGCGCCGCCTCGATCGCGATCTTCGCCGTCTCGGCATCGCGGATCTCGCCGACCATGATCACGTCGGGGTCGGCGCGCATCATCGCGCGCAGCCCGTTGGCGAACGTCAGGCCGGCCTTCTTGTTGACCTGGACCTGCGTGATGCCCTCGAGCTGGTACTCGACCGGGTCCTCGATCGTGATGATGTTCTTCTCGGGCGTGTTCAGCTCGCCGACGGCCGCGTACAGCGACGTCGACTTGCCCGAGCCCGTCGGGCCGGTGACGAGCACCGCGCCGTAGGCCTGGTGGAACGCCTTGGTGAAGCGCTGGGCGTCCTCGTCGCCCATGCCGAGCTTCGCGAAGTCGAACTGGACGTTGGACTTGTCCAGGATGCGGATGACGATGTTCTCGCCGTGCACCGACGGGAGCGTCACCACGCGGAGGTCGATGTGGCGCCCGTCGAGCTGCAGGCCCACGCGGCCGTCCTGGGGCAGGCGACGCTCGGCGATGTCGAGGTCGCTCATGATCTTCAGGCGCGACACGACGCCGTTGACCATGCGCCGCGGCACCGTCATCGTCTCCACGAGCACGCCGTCGATGCGGAAGCGCACCCGCATCGAGCCGTCCTCGGGCTCGAAGTGGATGTCCGACGAGCCCTGCTCGGCGGCCTGGGCGATGATCTGGTTGACGAGCTTGATGACCGGCGCGTCGTCGGCCGACTCGCGCAGGTCGACGATCTCCCCGATGCCGTCGTCGGGCTCGAGGTCGATCTCGGCCGTCGCGGCGACATGGTCCAGGCGGCTCTGGCGCGAGATGAGCGTCGCGATGTCCTCGCGCGAGGCCACCGCGACGCGGACCTCGTAGCCGGTCATCAGCGCGATGTCGTCGACCGCCAGGACGTTGGCCGGGTCGGCCATCGCGATGAGCAGCCCGCGCTCGCCGACGAACGCCACGGGCACGGCCTCGTAGCGCTTGGAGGCCGCCGGGGCGATGAGGTTGGCCGCCGACATGTCGACGTGGAAGACGCCGAGATCGAGGTGGTCGAGGCCGTGGCGCTCGGCCACCGCCCGCGCCAGGTTCTCCATGCTCAGCGAGCCCTGGTCGAGCAGGACCTGCTCCGGCGTGGTGCCGGTGGCACGGGCCGCCTCGACGGCCTGCTCGACGCGCGGGCGGTCCACGAAGCCGAGCTCGACGATGACGTCGGTCAGGAAGCGCGCGCTGCCGCCGCCCGTTCGGCGCGGCGCCGTGACCCCGTTCCAGTCGACTGGACGTTCGTTCGACGCGGCAGGCGTGATCGACGGCGGCGTGGCGGCCGCGTCGCCGTTGAACCCGGGCGGTGCGTTACCGCTCAGTGCGCCGGGGATCGGCGGCACGGCGGTGAGATGAGCGGCTGGGTCCGGGGTCATGTGCGTCGGGGGTGGCGCCTCGCGCGGTGTCTCGCATCACGTCGAGGGGCGCCTCGCGGCCAGTCCAGGCCTCGAAGCTCAACGCGCCTTGACGGACGAGGACCTCCAGGCCATCGACCACCGTGCATCCCCGGCTGCGTGCTTGCGCAACGAGCCCGGTGCCGCCGGCCCGGTAGACCAGGTCCGCCACGGTCGCGTATGTGCCCAGCGCATCGGCATCGATCGGCAGCTGCTTGAACTCCCCGTCTTGTAGCCCGACACTCGTGCAGTGGACCAAAAGGTCTGCGGCGATCGGCCGATCGACGGCGTCCACGCCCAGGTCCGCAGCCAGCGTGCGCGCGCGCTCGGGCGTCCGGTTCCACACCGCGACGCGGACGGCGCCGGCCTCGCGCAGCGCGTACGCCGCGGCGCGCGCGCTGCCGCCCGCGCCGAGCACGAGCGCGACCTTCCCCGCCGGGTCCGCCCCCTCGCCGCGCAGGGCCGCCAGCAGCCCAGGCGCGTCGGTGTTGGCGGCGTGGATACCGGCGGCGCCGAAGCTCAGGGTGTTGGCGGCGCCGATGGCCCGCGCGGCATCGGTGGCGGTGTCGGCGAGGGCGAGCGCCGCCTCCTTGTGCGGGATCGTGACGTTGGCGCCGACGAAGCCGGCCGCCGGCAGCCCGCGCACGGTCTCCTCGAACACCTCGGGCGGCGCGGGCAGGCGCTGGTAGTGCCAGTCGCGCAGGCCGAGCGCCGCCAGGGCGGCGTTGTGCATCGCCGGCGAGCGGCTGTGGGAGACGGGCCAGCCGAGGACTCCGAGGCGCTGCACGTCAGGCCGCCCGGCTCAGCAGTGCGACGGGTCCTTGCCGCCGAGCTGCGCGCGCTTCTTGTTGTAGGCCGCGACGTCCTTCGTGAACTGCGCGTTGCTCGCCGAGAAGGCATGCGCGCCGTTGCCGCAGGGCTTGACGACGTAGTACAGGTACGGGACGTTCGCGGGCGCCAGCGCGGCCTTGATCGACGCGAGCCCGGGGCTGCCGATCGGCGTCGGCGGCAGGCCTTGGCGGGTGCGCGTGTTGAACGGCGAGTCCTGCTGCAGCTCGGACTGCTTCAGCGGCCGCGACCAGTTGTTGAGGTGGTAGCGCAGCGTCGCGTCGATCCCGAGCGGCATGCGGTCCTTGAGGCGGTTGTAGATCACCGCGGAGATCAGCGGGCGGTCCTTGCTGACGCCGGCCTCGCGCTCGATCATCGAGGCGATGATCAGCACGTCGTAGTCGGTCAGGTGCTTGCGCCTGGCCGCGCGGCGGTCCAGCCCGCGGTAGTTGGCGCGGAACGCGCTGAGCTGCTCGTCGGCGAGCTTGCGGGCCGTGGCCGTCGTGGCGCCCCGCTTGAGCTCATAGGTCGCCGGGAACAGGAAGCCCTCGAGCGTCGTGGTGCCCTTCGGCACGGAGAAGCTCTTGAGCCCGGTCACCGTGCGCGGGTTGCGGGTGGCGGCCTTGACGTAGCTGCCGCTCAGGCCGCTGCCGGCGACCACGGTGGCGGCCTCGCGGATCGAGCGGCCCTCCGGGATCGTCACCTTCACGGTCGGCGCAGCGGCCGGGTTCTGCGTCAGCGCGTCGAGCGCCGCGGTGTAGCTCATGTCGCGCTTGAGCGTGAAGCGCCCGGCCTTGAGGTCGGCGCGCTTGCCCGACAGCCGCGAGCGGAGCCCGAAGAAGAACGAGGAGTCGATGACGCCGGCCTTCGCGAGCTGGTCGCCGATCTGCCCCGCCGTGGCGCCCTGCGGGATCGTGACCACGACGGGACGCTTGGCGTCGCCCGTGCCGGCGGTGGGCTGGAAGACGCGGAACGCGAAATAGCCGATCGCCACGACGATGAGCAGGAGCAGCAGCGCGCCGACGCCGCGTGCGCCGCGGCGGCGGCGGCGCGGGCCGCTGCGCAGGAGGCCGCCACCGCCGCCGGCACCGGCACCGCCACCGCCGCCACCGCCACCGCCGCCGACGCGGCCACGGCGTCCGGCGGGCACCGGTCCGGCGGCCCGCGCCCCCGCGATCTGCGGCAGGTCGCGCACGGACGGCGCGGGGACGCGACGGACGCCGGCAGGCGTCTCGCCGTCGGCCGGCAGTTGCGGCGCGGGGTCGGCCGGAAGCGCGTGGACCTGCGTGGCCGGATCCTCGGCGGGCAGCCAGGACGGCGCGGCGGCCACCGACGATGCCTCGTACGTCCGGCTCTCCCGCTCCTGCGTCACGGGCTCGTAATCCGCCGGCTCGGGCTCGTACGCCGCGGGCTCGGGCTCATAGGCCGGCGGATCCGGCTCGTACACCGGCGGCTCGGGCTCCGGCTCGTCGTGGGCGGGCGGATCGGGCTCGTACACCGGCGGCTCGGGCTCGGCGTGCGTCTCCGGCTCGGGCTGCGCCTCGTAGGCCGGCGGCGCCGGCTCGGGCTCGTGCACGGGCGGCGCGGGCTCCACGTCGGCCGCGGCCGGGCCGGCGGGCTCGGGCGGCAGCGGCCGGCCCTCGCGCTCCGCGCGGCGGCGCTCACGCTCGAGGCGCGCGGCCTCACGATCCGCGGCGCTGCGCGCGCGCTGCTCCGCGCTGCCGCCTCCATCCTTCTTCGAACCGAACAGCGGGCTCATGCGGGCTCTCCCCCGTGTCGCGCCAGCCAGTCCGTCAGCAGCACGGCGGCTGCCCGGGAGTCCTCGCTGGTGCGCTTGTCGCCCGATCGCGACGCGATCGCGGTCGTGAAGCGCTCGTCGTACAGCTCGACCGGGATCGGCTTGACCCGTTCGCGCAGCTTGTCGGCCCATTCGCGCGTCTCGCGCGTCTGGTCGGTGTCGCGCCCCGACAGGCCGAGCGGCAGCCCGACCACGATGCGGCCGACCTCACGCTCGCGCGCGAGATCGGCGACGCGGACCAGGCCCTTGCGGGTCCCCGGCCGCTCGATGTGGTCGATGGGCGTCGCGAGCGTCCCCGTGGGGTCGCTCAGCGCACAGCCGCACCGGGCCGAGCCGTAGTCCAGCGCGAGCACCCGCATGAGCCTAGAGGGTCACGTCGGCGGAACGCGGCTCAGGCCCGCAGCGCGGCCTCGATGGCCTGCCGCGCGGCCGCCAGCGCGGCGCCGAGCTTCTCGGGGTCCTTGCCGCCCGCCTGGGCCATCGTGTCGCGCCCGCCGCCGCCTCCGCCGACGACCTGCGCGGCGACCTTGACGAGCTGGCCCGCCTTCACGCCGCGCTCCACGAGCGACGGCGCGACCGACGCGATCAGCGCCACCTTGCCGTCGGTGACGGCGCCGAGCACGATCGCCGCGTCGCCCATCGCGTTCTTCAGGCGGTCGGCCGCATCCAG
>JAWVGD010000466.1:0-9468 GCA_033855515.1 Baekduia sp. | reverse complement strand
CTGACGCAGTTGCGCCGCGACCGCGTCGGGTTCATCTTCCAGGCCTTCAACCTGCTGCCCGTCCTCAACGCGCGGGAGAACATCGTCCTGCCGCTGTCGATCGCCGGGCGCGACCCCGACGACGCGTGGGTCGACCAGCTGATCGATCTCGTGGGCCTGCGCGATCGCATCACGCACCGCCCGAGCGAGCTCTCCGGCGGCCAGCAGCAGCGGGTCGCCGTCGTGCGCGCGCTCGCCAGCCGCCCGGCCGTCGTCTTCGCCGACGAGCCCACCGGCAACCTCGACTCCCACGCCTCGACCGAGATCCTCCAGCTGCTGCGGCGCTCGGTCGACGACTTCGGCCAGACCATCATCATGGTCACCCACGACGAGGATGCCGCGGCCTACGCCGACCGCCTGCTCGTCCTGCGCGACGGCCAGCTCGTCGAAGACCGGGCCACGACCGACCGCTCACCGACCGCCGTCGCCTGAGACCTCAGGGACAGGACTCCTCACCATGCGCAAGATCGCCGTCCGCGGGCTCCTGGCCCGCAAGCTCCGCCTTGCCCTGACCGCCCTGGCCGTCGCGCTGGGGGTCACGCTCATCGCGGGCACCTACATCTTCACCGACACCATCACCAAGTCGTTCGACAACATCTTCACCCAGTCCAACAAGGGCACCGACGTCGCCCTGTCGCCGAACAACGACCTGGCGGGCAACGAAGATCCGCCCCCGATCCCCGCGAGCGTGTTGCAACGCGTCAAGCAGGTCGACGGCGTCGGCGCGGCGGAGGGCGCGGTCTTCAGCGCCGGCGGCGCGTTCCGCAAGGCCGACGGCTCCAAGCTGAAGGGCAAGGGCTTCAGCGCGATCGCCGGCGCGCACGACGTGCAGCGCTTCGAGTCCTTCGCGCCCACCCAGGGGCATCTGCCGCAGACGCCGGACGAGGTGGCGATCCCCAAGGGGACCGCCGACAACGAGCACCTCAAGCTGGGCGACAAGCTCCAGATCCAGGACGCCGCGCCCAAGAAGACCTACACCATCTCGGGGATCGTGAAGATCTCCGGCGTCGACTCGTTCGGCGGCGGCGTGATCGCGGTGCTGACGCTGCCCGAGGCGCAGCGCATGACGGGCCACGGCAACTCGTTCGACGAGATCGAGCTGGCGGCCACGCCCGGGGTGACCCCCGAGGAGCTCAAGGCGCGCGTCGCCGAGGTCGTGCCCAAGCAGGTCCAGGTCCGCACGGGCCAGGAGCAGGCCGACAAGCAGAGCAAGGACATCAAGACGGGCTTCTTGAACTTCCTGCGCACGGCGCTGCTGGCCTTCGCGGGGATCTCGCTCTTCGTCGGCGCGTTCCTGATCTTCAACACGTTCTCGATCACCGTGGCCCAGCGGACCCGCGAGTTCGCGTTGCTGCGCGTCCTCGGCGCCAAGCGCAAGCAGGTGCTGCGCTCGGTGCTCGCCGAGGGCCTGCTGCTGGGCGTCGTCGGCTCGCTCGCCGGCCTCGGCCTCGGCATCCTCGTGGCCGGCGGCCTCAAGGCGTTGTTCAAGGCCTTCGGCGCGGACCTGCCCACGACCGGCACGGTCATCTCGGAGCGGACGATCGTCGTGTCGCTGCTGGTGGGCACGATCGTGACGCTGATCTCGACGATCGCACCGGCGATCCGGGCGACGCGCGTCCCGCCGCTGGCGGCGCTGCGCGAGGGCCTCGGGCGCGACCAGAAGCGCTCGCGCTGGTCGACCCCGCTGGCGATCCTGCTCACCGTCGCCGGGTTCGCGCTCATGGCGCTCGGGCTGTTCGGCAGCCTGAAGGCCAGCGCGGCGCTGTCGACCATGGGCCTCGGCGCGGTCGCGACCTTCCTCGGCGTGGCGTTCCTGAGCCCGCGCCTCGTGGGGCCGATCGCGGGCTTCGTGGGCGCGCCCTTCGAGCGCCTCCGCGGGATCACCGGGCGAATCGCCCGTGAGAACACCGTGCGCCATCCGGGCCGCACGGCGGTCACGGCCGGCGCACTGATGGTCGGCGTCGCCCTGGTGACCTTCGCCTCGGTCTTCGCGGCGGGCGCCAAGTCGACGATCCGCGAGGCGGTCAGCAACGGCTCGCGCGCCCAG
Source organism: Baekduia sp. (assembly GCA_033855515.1). Lineage (GTDB taxonomy): Bacteria > Actinomycetota > Thermoleophilia > Solirubrobacterales > Solirubrobacteraceae > Baekduia. The sequence goes on along the minus strand of JAWVGD010000466.1, from coordinate 7,382 downwards.
GCCGTGGTGGAGAACACCGACGGCTTCAGCTCGTTCTCGCCGCAGGCCACGCGCGCGGTGGCGCACGTGCCGGGCGTCAAGGAGGTCGCCGCGCTGCGCTTCGCCCAGGGCAAGGTCGCCGGCAAGAAGGAGGCCTTCACCGGTGTCGACCCGACGTTCCCGGACCTCTATCACGCGGGCTGGAAGACCGGCAGCGACGCCACGCTGCGCAACCTCGGGCCGGGCCAGGTCGTGCTCAGCAAGAAGTACGCCGAGGACCACAGCCGCAAGGTCGGCGACACGGTGACCGTGGCGACGGCCAAGGATCCGGCGGTGGCGTTGAAGGTCACCGGCATCCTCGACGACAAGGGCGGCCTGACCGGCGCCTTCACCGTGTCCAAGCAGGTCGCCGAGCAGCAGTTCGGATCCCGCAAGGACGGCTTCGTGTTCGTCGGCTACGACGGGTCGCGGCCCGAGAAGGACGTCAAGACGTCGATCGACCAGCTGCTCAACCGCCAGTTCCCCGAAGCCGAGGCCAAGACCAACAGCGAGTTCATCAAGCAGCAGGAAGACCAGGTCAACCAGCTGCTGACGCTGATCTACGCGCTGCTGGCGATGGCGATCATCGTGTCGCTGTTCGGGATCGTCAACACGCTCGTGCTCTCGATCTCCGAGCGGGTGCGGGAGCTCGGGCTGCTGCGGGCGATCGGCATGTCGCGCCGCCAGGTCCGGCGCATGATCCGCTACGAGGCGATCATCACCGCGCAGATCGGCGCCGTGATCGGCATGGTCCTCGGGCTCGTGCTCTCGGTGCTGGTGACCCGCGCGATCGACGGGTTCCAGCTTGCGATCCCGGTCGTGACGCTGGTGCTCCTGGTGATCTTCGCCGCGATCGCCGGCGTGTTCGCCGCCATCCTCCCGGCGCGGCGCGCCGCCGGCCTCAACGTGCTCGAGTCGCTGGCCTACGAGTAGGCCGCAACGCGATCGTCGAGCGATCCACTCCGGGGCGGCGGGCCGACCCGCCGCCCCGGCCATCGTGGGCCTGCAACCAATAGGCTCGCCCCGGCATGCCCGCCGCCCGCGACCTCTGGCGCCGCGGCCAGCAGGGCTGGCCGCGGCGCTTCGTCCTCGTGCAGTTCCCCAACGCGCCGCTGCTGGTGGCCCTGGCCGCCTCCGGGATCGGGCGTCTGACCAGCGGGGAGGTCCACGACGTCGCCCGCGTGGTGGCGAGCGTCGGGCTGGGCGTCTGGGCGCTGCTCGAGCTCCTGCACGGCGTCAACTGGCTGCGCCGGCTGCTCGGCGCCGTCTTCCTCGTGATCGTCGTCGTCGGCGCGGCGTAGGAGACTGTGTCGCTATCGCGACTGGGGACCCACCTCCGGCGGCGACGGCTGGCCGTCGTGGGCCTCGGCCTCGCTGGCCGCCTACGGCACCCCTAGGCCGCGCCGGGCGCCGCGCTCAGGGGTAGCCGACGAACGGCAGCCGGCCCGACAGGCCGGCGGCCTCGACGACGGCCATGACGTGCGGCGGGCCGGGCAGGATCCGGAGGTCCACGCCGCAGCGCTCGGCGGCGAGGGTCGCGTTCAGGAGCATGCGCAAGCCGCTGGAGTCGACGAACTCGAAGTCGTCGAGATGGAGCACCAGCGCCTCGACGCCACGGGTCAGCGCGGCGGTGACCTCCCGGTCGGCGGCGGGTGCGCCGACCGGGTCGAGGTCCCCTCGCAGCGCCAGGTGCTCGACGTGCTCCAGCGCCGTCACAGCGTGGTGCGGCCGCCGCGGCCGGCGAAGAACGCCAGCAACGCGAGGATCGCGATCGCGAACAGGATGGGGTGGATGATGGTCCCGCCCGCGATCGCGATGATCAGCAGGACGATCCCGACGATGAGCCACAGCATGGGCTGCTCCTTGAGGTCGTGGTCGGACTGCAACGTAGGACCGGCCGGGGGCGCTCGCGACGACCGCCGTCGGGGCGTCGACGTCAGCATGCCGACGTCGGAACCATGGAGAATGGGTAGACCGAAGGACGTGGCCAACGACGTCATCAGCCTGCTCGACGCCGACCCGGACTTCGCCGACGGCCTCGACCCCGCGACCGCCGAGCGCGCCCGCCGCGAGGCGCGCACCCGCGTCCAGCGGCTGAGCCCGGGCGCCTGGGACGCCGCCGCGGCCATGGAGCCCGAGATCCACCACCGCGGCTTCCTGATCTGCGACGGCCTCCTGACGCGCGAGGTCGAGGTGCTCGGCCGCCGCTGCTGCGAGCTGCTGGGGCCCGGCGACGTGATGCGCCCGTGGCAGTGGGACCCGGAGGGCTCGCACGTGCAGGCCGAGGTGGGCTGGGAGGTGCTGGAGCCCACGCGCCTGGCGGTCCTCGACCACGCGCTCGTCCAGCGGCTGTCGCCGTTTCCGCAACTCGGGGTCGAGCTCTTCAGCCGCGGGATCCGCCGCGCGCACTCGCTGGCGATCGCACTGGCCATCTGCCACCACCAGCGGGTCGACGACCGGCTGCGCCTCACGTTGTGGCACCTGGCCGAGCGCTGGGGGCGGGTCACGCCCGACGGCGTCGTCGTCCCGCTGCCGCTCAGCCACCAGCGGCTGGCCAACCTCGTCGGCGCGCACCGCCCCTCGGTCACCACGGCGATGGGCGACCTGGCCCGTGAAGGCGCCCTCAGCCGCCGCGACGACGGCGAATGGGTCCTGCACGGCGCGCCGCCGGACCGCCTGCGCCACCACCCGCTGGCCGCGGCGCTGACCTAGGGGAACGCCGGCCCAGGGGGCCGGGTTCCCTTGAGGGTGTCGGCCCCAGGGGGCCGAACCCGCGGCCGAGTAGAGACCCACGCTCCTAGAAGCCCTGAGCGACCCTTCTAGGCGGTCGCCGCCTCGTCGCCCGCGCGGCGGGCGACCTCGTCGCGCACCAGCGGGGCGACCTCGGTCCCGAACAGCTCGATCGCGTGCAGCACGTCGGCGTGCGGCATCGTCCCGACGCTGAAGTGCATCAGGTGACGGTCGTGGCCGAAGAGCTCGTGGTGGAAGAGGATCTTCTCGGCGACCTGCTCGGGCGTGCCGAGGACGAGCGAGCCGCGCGGCGAGCGCAGCGCGTCGAACTGCTGGGGCGACATCGGCGGCCAGCCGCGCTCACGGCCGATCTGCGACATCGACGCGGCGTACGGTCCGTAGAACGTGCCGATCGCCTGCTCGGTCGTCGGGGCGATGAACCCGTGCGTGTTGATCGCCACCGGCAGGTCGTCCGGCTGGCCCGCGGCGTCGGCGGAGCGGCGGTAGAGGTCGACCAGCGGCGCGAAGCGCTCCGGCTGGCCGCCGATGATCGCGACCACGAGCGGCAGCCCGAGCGTCGCGGCGCGCACGACCGACTGCGGCGTGCCGCCGACCGCGACCCACACCGGCAGCGGATCCTGCACCGGGCGCGGGTAGACGCCGACGTCGCCGATCGCCGCGCGGTGCTCGCCCGACCATGTGACGCGCTCCGACGCCCGCAGCTCGAGCAGGAGCTCGAGCTTCTCGCGAAACAGGTCGTCGTAGTGGTCGAGGTCTTGGCCGAAGAGCGGGAACGACTCGATGAACGAGCCCCGGCCCGCCCAGATCTCGGCACGCCCGCCCGACAGCAGGTCCACGGTCGAGAACTGCTGGAAGACGCGGACGGGATCATCGGAGCTCAGCACCGTCACCGCGCTGGCCAGCCGGATCCGCTCGGTGCGCGTGGCGGCGCCCGCGAGGACGACGGCGGGCGCCGACACCGCGAAGTCGGGACGGTGATGCTCGCCGACGCCGAAGACGTCGAGCCCCACCTGATCGGCCAGCTCGATCTCCTCCATGAGGTCCGTCAATCGCTGCTGCGCGCCGATGGCCACGCCGGTCCGGGGGTCGGGTGTGAGCTCCGCGAACGTCGTGATGCCGAGCTCCATGGCGCTACAGCACGCCCTTGGCCGCGTCGCCGGCCGGGATCGCCGCCGTGCGCACGATCACCGGCGGGGCGCTGGCGAGCGGGCCGACCGCGGCGAACAGCTCCTTGAGGTGCGGCTCCTGGGCGTGGCGCTCCAGCGCGGCGGCCGACGACCACCGCTCCACGACGACGAAGCGCGACGGGTCGTCGAGGTCGCGATGCAGCGCGTAGGCGAGGCACCCTTCCTCGGCATGGGTCTTGCCGATGGCCTCGGTGAGCGCCGCGAGCGCCGCGTCCTCGGAGCCGGGCTTGACCGCGATGGTCGCCACGACCACGACCTCAGAGCTGGAGTTCATGCGCTGAAGGCTAGAAGGCGCAGCCGCGGGTCGACCGCCACGTCTATGGTCGGGCGCGCATGGACGACGTCGTCGAGGAAGTGGTCATGGTCGGTGGCCGGGATCTGGCGGTGCTGCGGCCGCGGGACGTCGAGTCGCTGGTCGACGAGGAGGCGTTCGAGGAGGACGAGTTCCTGCCCTACTGGGCGCAGCTGTGGCCGAGCGGGGTGGCGCTCGCGCAGACGGTCGGGGTCCGGGCGCTGCGCGGGGCGCGCGTGCTGGAGCTCGGCTGCGGCCTGGGGCTGCCGAGCATCGCTGCCGCGCTGGCGGGCGCCCGTGTCCTGGCCACGGACTGGTCGCCGGCCGCGCTGGACCTGCTGGAGCGCAACGCCGAGCGCAACGGCGCGACGCTGCAGACGACGCGGGTGGACTGGACGGCGCCCGGCGACCTGCTCGCCGACGGGCCATTCGACCTCGTGCTCGCCGCCGACGTCCTCTACGAGCGCCGCAACGTCGGCGTCCTGGCCGAGCTCCTGCCGCGCCTCGGACGCGAGGTCCTGCTCGCCGACCCCGGCCGGCCGGACCTCGACGCCTTCCTGGACGACGTCGGGACCGTGTGGCGGCGCCCGCCGGTCTATCGGCTGCGCTGAGGGCGCCGCGGGCGCCGCGGGCGCCGCGCGGTCAGCACGGGCCGGGCGCCGGCCGTCAGGGTGGCCGCGACCGCCCGCGGCGGTTCCGGGTAGGGTCGGCGCCATGGCCAAGGTCAAGCTTCACCGCTGCTCGTGGACGTTCCTGCACGTCGACCTCGATGCGTGCTGGAAGGTCCAGCGCGCCCTCGACGAGCAGGGCATCGAGTACGAGGTCGTCAAGCACGGGTTCGGCAAGGGCAAGCGCCCGGAGGTCGTCGAGCTCAGCGGCCAGAAGCTGCTGCCGGTCCTCGAGCTCGAGGACGGCAGCGTCTATCGCGCCGAGTCCAGCGACATGGCGCAGCGCATCCGCGCCGACGGGCTGGGCGCGGGCGTGGCCGGCTGACCGGTCAGGCTCGCGGCAGCAGCAGCGCCACCGACAGCGGACCGTCCGGGAAGGCGCGCGCCGCGAAGGTGTAGGTGTCGTAGAGCCGGCCGCGCGCCGTGAGCGTGCCGCGGGCGGGGATCGCCGGCGGCGCCGGCCGCAGCGAGCTGCCCGGGACCGTGCCCGCCGGCGTCTGCAGGATCACGGCCGCGCCGGTGAAGCGGTGCATGAGCTTGATGAACCCCGTGTCGTCCTGGACCGAGAGCGTCACCTGCCCCAGGAGGCGGCCGTGGGCGTCGCGAACGGTCGTGGTGGCGGGGGAGAGGACGTAGGGCCCGCCGACGTCGCCGACCAGCCGGCCGTCGGCGGTCGTCGCTCGGATGCGCACGACGTGCAGCGAGCGGGTGCGGAAGAAGCGGACGATCGCGGTCCGCAGGGCGGCCGGGTCGTCGCTGGCGACGGCGGCGCGGAACCCGGGGTCGGTCGCCACGTGCTGCAGCACCCGGACGACGGCGGAGCCGCTCGACTCGGCGTGGGCCAGGCGCTCGCCGATCGCCCCGACCGTCGCGGCGACGGTCGCCCGCGCCGTCGGCCCGCACCGCTGGAGCGCCTGGGCGCCGATCGCCAGCCGCACGCGCAGGCGCCCGCGCGGGAAGGCCGTGCCGGAGTAGGACACGATCCGTGCGCCGCCCGTGCCCGCGGGCGCCGGGGCGCTCGAGGACGACAGCGTCACCGGCGCTCCCGTGAGCGTCTGGGTGATGCGCGCGATCGCGGTCTGGTTGGACACCGCGAGGACGAAGCGCCCGACCGGGACGCCGGCCGCGTCGCGCAGGATCCCGTGGACGGGCGCCAGCGCCGGCGCCCCGTGGATCGTGGCCAGGACGCGCGACCCGCGGGTGATGATGATGCGGTGGATCTGGTGCTTGAGCAGCGGGATGACGGCGGCCCGGGTCGCTGCGGCGTCGCCACGCCGGACCGCCGCCGCCAGCGCGGTCGAGCGGTGCAGGCGGCGAAGCGAGGCCTGGACGTTGGCCCCGTGCGCCGCCTGTGCGTAGATGCGCCGGGCGATGGCGCGCAGGGTCGTGGCCACGACGTCGCCGCACGCCGTCGCGGCGCCGATGTGCAGCGGCGTCGCCGCAACCGTCGCGCGTCGCGCCGCCGGATGATCGGCGCCGGGCTGGCGCGACGCCGCGGCGCATCCGGCCACCACGAAGACCACGACCAACATCAGCGGTCGTCGCAGGAGCTGCCGCATGCCGCGATGCTGCGGCCCGCACCTTCGGGCCCGCTCAAGACCCGATTGGGATGCGGCGAATCAGCGCGGTGCCGCGGCCGGGGCGGCCGGCGGGCGGCGGTACAGCCCGTACAGCAACAGGCACAGCAGCCCGGCCGCGCCGGCGTAGCCGACTTCGGCCCGGGTCAGCTCGTCGCCGACCGCCGGGAGGAGCATCCAGAGCACGAACGCGCCGGCCGCGACGACCCAGCACGCCGCCGCCTGATGCGCTCGCCCGCGGGCGAGCGCCGCCTGGTTGAACGTGCCCGCTGCCAGGTGCAGCCCCATGCCGAGCGCGATCACCGCCAGGCCGATGCGGCCGTACGTCGTGGCGGACGGAAACAGCGTGTCCATGACGAACGGTCCGATCGCCAGCAGGCCGAGCCCGACGAGGCCCGCGAAGCCCGCGATCGCCAAGATCGTCTGGCGGATGGCGCGCGCGAAGGCCGCGTGGCCCTCGGTCGCCTCCAGCCCCGCCAGATGCGGCAGCAGGGACGTCTGGACGGCCTGGAACAGCTGCAGCGGCGCGCGCGCGATCAGCAGCGCGCTGAACACCACGCCGGCCTTCGTCGAGTTCGGTACGAGCAGCACCGCCGCGTTCAGCAGCGTCTGCTCGCCGAGCTGGATCACCGCGACGGCGCCGGCGAACGAGGCGCCGGAGCGGAGGTCTCCGCGGTCGCGGCCGACGGCGCCGGGGGCCGCCGCGGCACCCGCCTCGTGGCGGCCGAGCGCCCAGGGGATGACCAGCAGCGACGCCAGCGGCGCCGCCACGATCCCGAGCGCGACCGCCGTCTCGCCCGTCGCGATGCCCACGGCGACCGCCACCGGGAACGCGAACCGCGACAGGGACTCGAACAGCACGAGGCCGCCGTAGAGCCCGAACCACTGA
>JAWVGD010000465.1:0-8078 GCA_033855515.1 Baekduia sp. | reverse complement strand
CGTTCGGCGTGCACGCGGTCCTGTACTGCGAGCTGGACCCGCCACGCGAGCGGCTGTGGCGGGTGCGGGCGTTCTTCGACCTGTATGACGCGTCGGTGCAGCTGGGCGTGCTGCCGGCGCACGGCGGGATGGGGGAGCGGGCGCTGATGCTGCTGCGGGGGTTCGGGCTGCGGGCGCGCTCGTAGGGGTCGTCCGGCTTGGCGCGGGGCGGCTCGGCCACCGCCGGGGCCGTGTCGGCGCCGGCTGCGCCCTACTGCAGCACCACGCACCCGCGCGCCCGCAGCGCCACCGCCACCTCCGGCAGCTCCGGGAAGAACGGCGTCCAGCGCAGGTCGAGCTTCTCGAGCGCCGGCAGCTCGGCCAGCGCGTCGGGCAACCGCGACAACGGGTTGGCCCGCAGATCCAGCACCCGCAGCCTTCGCAGCGCTCCCACGGACGCAGGCAGCGCGCGCAGCGCGTTGTCGCGGAGGTCCAGGACGCGCAGGTCGGCCAGGTCGCCCACCGACGCCGGCAGCTCGGTCAGCCCGTTACCGCGCGTGTGCAGCTCGCGCAGCGCCCCCAGAGCGCCGATCGCCTCGGGCAGCGACCCGATCGCATTGCCTTGAACCCGCAGCTCCACGAGCGACGCCATCTCGCCGATCCATTCCGGGAGCTCCTCGAGCTGGTTGTCGTCGATCCCGAGATACCGCAGCGCGGTGAGCGCCCGGACGCCGCCGGGCACCGCGCGCAGGCGGTTGTCGCCGAGGTAGAGGATCTCCAGCGCGCTCAGCGCCCCGATCGACCCGGGTACTCCGGCCAGCCGGTTGTGGGCGATGTCCAGCGTGTGCAGCCGCGCGAGGCGCCCGACCCGGTCGTCGATCGCCTCCAGGCACATGCCGGCCGCGACCAGCCGCCGCAACCCGACGCGCGACCACGTGTCCTCCGGGATCGACGGCGCTCCGCGGAGATCGAGGACCGCGCCGTCGCTCACTTCGCCACGACGTCGAGCGTCCCCGTCATGCCGGGGTGCAGAGTGCACTCGTACTTGACCGTCCCGGCCTTGTCCGGCGTCCACGTGAACTCGCCCCCCTTGCCGAACGTCTTGGACTCGAAGGCGGCGCCGCTGTCGGCCTTGACGTCATGGGGGATGCCCTCCTCGTTGCGCCACGTGACCTTCTGGCCGACGGGGACCTGCACGTGGTCGGGGTGAAAGCGCAGCGACTTCATCCCGATGGGCTCGCCGGCCTTCAACACGGTGGCGTTGGCGCCGCTGCTCCCTCCGCAGCCGGCCGCCGCGGCCGTGACCAGGCCGAGGGCGGCGGCGACGGTGAGCGAGCGGACGGGGAGGCGGCGCATTCCCCGCAGGCTACGAGCTGCGCAGCTCCACGAGCACCGGCTGGTGATCGGACAGCATGCCGCGTGCCGGCGTGTGCGCGGGGCGGGCCACCTCCAGCGGGCCGCGCACGAAGAAGCGGTCGATCCCGTGGCCGCCGACGTCCGTGAAGCCCGGCACGACCGGGTCGGGGACGTTGACGTCGCCGCCGAACACGACCGGTGCGGTGCCGGTCCACCGCGTCAGGACCTCGCCCGACTCCATCATGTCGGCCCGCGCCAGCGGCTTGGGATTGGCCTGGGCGTGCACGTTGGCGGCCCACCCGCGGCCGTCGCCCAGGCGCACGGCGTGCACGTAGCGGCGCTCGGGCCTGAAGCGCAGCCGGTGCGTCCGGTGCTCGGCGATCCCGCCGTGCCCGCGCACGAGGATCGCGTTGGACCCGCCGCCGTTGGACCTGATGAGGTCCGGGCGTCGCACGGCGACCGCGCGCCGCAACGCCGGCAGCGCGTTGCGCGAGGTCAGGACCATGCGGTGGTCGGCGCCCGACGCACGCGCGAGGTACGGCGGCCACCACGGCGGCACCTCCTGCAGCAGCGCGACGTCCCAGTCCCAGCCGGCGATGGTGTCGCTGAACTCCGCCAGCAGCGCGCGCCGCGTCTCCGGCACCGACCGGCCATGGAACAGGTTCCAGGTGAGGACCCGCATCCGCCTATGATGCCCGGCTTCCCATGCGCCATCTGCTCACCGGCCTCGAGCTGACCTCCGACGACCTGCACACCATCCTCGACCGCGCGGCGGCGCTGAAGCTCGCACCCCGCGCCTCCAGCGTGCTCGAGGGGCGCACCGTCGCGCTCGTGTTCCAGAAGCCGAGCACCCGGACGCGCGTGAGCTTCGAGGCCGGCATCGTCGAGATGGGCGGTCACCCGATGGTCCTGCGCGCCGGCGACACGCAGCTCGGCCGCGGCGAGTCGCTGCGCGACACCGCGCGCGTGCTCGGGCGCCACGTCGCCGCCGTGGGCGTCCGGACGCACGCCGACGCCGAGCTCGAGGGTCTCGCCGCCGAGGACCAGCTCCCCGTCTTCAACATGCTCACCGAGGGCCACCACCCGTGCCAGGTGCTCGCCGACCTGCTGACGCTGCGCGAGGCGTTCGGGTCCCTCGACGGCCTCAAGCTCGCCTACGTCGGCGACGGCAACAACATGGCCAACTCGCTGCTGCACATGGGCGCGATCGCCGGCGTCGACGTCGTGCTGAGCACGCCGCCGGAGTACGCGCTGGACGGTGTGGCGTCCATCACCGACCCGCGCGAGGCGGTCGCGGGCGCCAACGCGATCTACACCGACGTCTGGGTCTCCATGGGCGACGAGGACACGGCCGATGCGCGCCGGGCGGCGCTCGCGCCCTACCGGATCGACGATGCGCTGCTGGACGCCGCCGCGCCGGGCGCCGTCGCGCTGCACTGCCTGCCCGCGCATCCGGGCGAGGAGATCACCGAGTCGGTGCTCTACGGGCACCGTCAGCACGTCTGGGACCAGGCCGAGAACCGCCGCCACGCCCAGAAGGCGATGCTCGAGTGGCTGCTGGCCGGCTGAGCTGACCCGCGGGGGCGGACCGTCACCGTGGGTCAGGAGGTCCGGTGACGGCCCGCAACATCCCGTGTGCTGGACCTGTATGGGTGAAGCACGACCTCCAACGCACCGGGCAGGCGGAACTTGCGCCATCCGGAGCGGATAGGGTCGCGGCCAGGACCGTCGAGCCCGGAGGGGACCCATGCCGCAGCCCAAGAAGCCCGCCTCGCCAGCCCCGCGCAAGGCCACCGCGACCAGGCCGAAGCCGGCCACCAGGCGCACGCCCGCGGCCGCAACGCGCAAGCCGGCGGCCGCCGAGCGCAAGCCGCCGGCCGCGCCCGTCGTCACGCCGTTGCCCACGACTCCAGACGAGCTCGCGGCGAACCTCAGCGCGCTGCGTGAGCGCCTCGTCAGCTCGCTCACGATCACGACCGACCGCCTCCAGGACGCCGTCGACGACGCGGTCCGGCGCGGGCGCATGACGCGCCGCGACGCCGAAGACCTGCTGGCCACGCTCGTGACCGCGGGCCGCGCCCAGACCGAGGCGCTGCTGGCCGACGTCGAGCAGCTGCTCGGCCGCGGCACCTCCGTGGGCGCCCGCGCCCGCGCCACCGGCTCCGGCGATGCCGTGCTGCGCACGGTCGACCGCGCGCGCCGCCGCGTCGGCGTCGGCACGTTCCCGATCCTCGGCTACGACGACCTCACCGCGGCGCAGATCACCGTCCGGCTCGGCGACCTCACGCCGGCCGAGCTGCGCAAGGTCCGCGACTACGAGCGCCGCCACGACGCCCGCAAGTCCGTGCTGGCGGCGGTCGAGCGAAAGCTCGGATGAGCGGCCGGCCCATCAGCCCGCGCGGCGCGAGCTGATGGCCGGCTCGTCGTAGTCCTACTTCTTCTTCGCGGGCTGCCTGGCCTTCTTCTTGGCCTTGGCCTTGGCCTTGGCGATCTTCACCGACTGCTTCCCGGTCGTCCTCGCCACGTTGCCGGCGCCGTCGATGGCGGTGGCGGTCACGGTCGCGACCGCGGTCGCCCCCGGGTACTTCTTGGTCACCGAGGACGGGATCTTGATGCTCAGCGGCACGGCCTGGCCGGGCTGCACGGAGGCCGAGACGGCCGGGAGCTTCACGACGACCTTCTTGGGCGCCTTCTTCTTCTTGGGCTTCTTCTTGCTCTTGGCCGCCGACGCCGTCGCCTTCTTGGCCGTGGCCAAGGGCTGGATCGTCAGCGTCGAGGCGGTGGTGACCGTCGCGGGCGAGTCGCAGTTGACGGTGATGACGAGCGGCTTGCCCTGGCCGCCGCTGCTGACCGGCCGGTCGCCGGAGATCTTCACGGTGCACGCCGGCGGCGTGTGGTCGACGAACGTCGCGAGCGCCGAGCCCTGGGGCTCGCCGGCCTCGCGCGTGCCGTTGCCGTTGAGGTCGACGTAGGCGATGATCGTGTCGGCGCCCGCGAAGATCCCCGGGTCGGTGACGGTGGCGTGCCCGGCGCCGTCGATGACCGACGTCTTGCCGGTCGCGGCGTTGACGCCCGTGATGTCGTAGCGCAGCGTCTTGCCCGTGAACGGGTTGTCGGCCGTGTCCTTGGCCGTCACCGTGAGCGTGATCGGCACGCCCTGCGGCGCGCCGGCGTTGGTCTGGTCGAACTGCAGCGCCGCGGGCAGCGCCGTGCGGACGAGCAGCTCGTAGGTGGCGGTCGCGCCGGGCGCGAGCGGCGCTCCCAGCGGCTGATCCCACTCGACGGCGCCGGCGTTGTCGACCGGCTCACCGACCACCGTGTCGTCGTAGGACGCCGCGACGCTGTCGGCCGAATGCTCGACCTTGGACCAGACGTCGTTGCCGTCCCCGCTCGCGAAGCGCAACGCCTGGTAGTGCGACCAGGGCAGCGAGGCGGACGGAGCGCCGACTTCGACGAAGCCGCCCGAGCGCCCGCTGTCGGCGTTCGTGCCGCCGACGAACCGCGGCGGACCCTGGGTGAAGATGCCGGTGCCGACGTCGCTGCCCTCGAAGTAGAAGTCCGCGGCGGCCAGCGCCTTGAACGGCAACGGCAGAAGGGTCTTGTTCGTGACGTTCCAGCGCACGTTGAAGGTCTGGTTGCCGCTGACGTAGCTCGTCGTCTGCGTGACGAGGACGAGGTCCTTGCTCGGGTCGTCGGCGGCCAGCGTCTGGTCGGGCACCGCGTAGGTGGTGACCAGCGTGTACGGGCTGGCGGCGCTGCCGTTGCCCGCGAGGGCGGGCGTCCCGCGCGGGAGGTACTGCTGCAGCCCGCTGGTGCCGTTGTTGGCGGCGGACGGGCCGGCACCCCCGTCGAAGCCGAACGCCTTGCCCTTGAGCTTGGCGTTCTGGGCCGTCGGCGTGGTTCCGTCCGGGAAGGCGAGGAAGAACCCGGCGTCGCCGAGCTGGTTGGTCGGGCGGAAGAAGATGTTGGAGTCGTCGCCCTCGCGGTGGCCCTGGAGCTGGCCCTGGGAGCCGACGAACACGGTGAGCGGGGCGCCGGGCAGCTGCGTGGCCACGGGAGCCGGGGGCGTGACCACGGCGCCGGCCGGGACCGTCACCGCCGTGGTGAGCGCGGCACCGGCCACGAGGGCCACGGCAGCGCGTCTGAGAAGCGGCATGTGCTGGACCTTTCTGGAGAAGAGAGCCCGGCGCAGCGCTCCGCGGCCGTTGTCCCGCGGTCGACGCACCGGCGTCCCGATTGATGGACTAGAGGATCAACGCGGCAGGCAGCTCATCCTTACGCCACGCCTGGACGCGACCGAGCGCCCGGAGGTAGTCGGCGCAGGCCAGCAGCGGGTCGACGCCGGCCAGCCACGGCGCCGCGGGCCAGGTCAGGCCGGTCGCCGCGGCCATCCGGCGGGCGTAGCGCTCGCGCAGCACGGGATGCGGTCCGGCGTCGAGCAGGTCGAGGTTGTGCAGGAGCGTGGCGGCGATCAGGCGCAGGCGCAGCGTCGCCAGCACGCCCCGGTGGCGCTGGAGGCGCGCGTCGCCCTCCGGGCCGGCGAGGCCGTCGGTGGCGCGGGCCTCCAGCGCGAACGCGAGCGCCTCGGCCTGCACGCGGTCGCCGAGGTGGCGGTCCTCGAACGGCGCGTCGCGGGGCCGGTGCGTCAGGTGCACGGCGTGGCCGGCCTCGTGGAACAGCGCCTCCAGATCGGCGAGGCCCCCGCGCGGCGCCACGACGAGGTGCACCTCGTCGGGCACGTGGACGGCGGCGCAGAACGCCCGGGGCGACTTGCCGGGGCGGGCGGCGACGTCGAGCACGAAGCGCTCGGGCAGCCCGAGCTCGGTCAGCGTCGCGCGCAGGTGGGCGACGGGGTCGGCCGGCAGGAGCGGGTCGGCCCAGGCGGCGCGGTGCAGGCGCGGCAGGTCGAAGCGCGCCGTCGCGCCCTCCGGCGCCAGGGCTGGCGGCGCGGTGGCGCGCAACAGCGTCTCGGCCTGCGCACCCAGCGCGCCGAGGTCGATCGCGTGAAGGCTGCTGAGCATCGCCCGCGCCGACGGCCAGCCGAGGTTGCGCGCCTCGGTCCGCACGCGCTCCAGCGCGTCGGCCGCCGGGGCCGTGAGGCGGCGCGTGACGACATCCAGGCGCTGCTCCTCCAGCGCGACCCGGGCGCCGAGGTCGGCGGCCCGCGCGAGCGCCGCCGTCAGGCCCGCGAGGTCCTCCTCGGTCTCCGCCGCCGCCCGCTCCGCGTCGGCGTCGGCGGTGATCGCGCCCAGGCGCGCCTCGACCGCGAAGCGCAGCAGGCGTCGCACCGGCCCGGTGGGATCCGGGTCGGTGGCCGCCGCCTCGCGGAGGGCCTCGATCGTCGCCGGATCGAACAGCTCCGGGGCGTGGCGCGCGTAGAGCTCACCAGGGTCCCAGGCGCCGTCCAGGCCGGCGAAGCGGCGGTGGTGGGCACGGTTCAGCTCGGTGGCGAACGCCTGCGCCCGCGCCCGGTAGGCGTCGAGATCCATGGCGGTGCCATCCTAAGTGCGTGACCCCCGACGTCCCCGCACCCGCACCCGCCGCCGTCCGCCCGCCCCGCCCTGAGCGCGGGCAGGAGATCGAGCTGCACATCGACTCGCTCGCCCACGGCGGCGCCGGCGTCGCCCGCCACGAAGGCGGCTGGGTCGTCTTCGTCCGCGGCGCCCTGCCCGGCGACACCGTGCGCGCCGTGGTGACCAAGCGCAAGCGCCACTACGGCGAGGCCCGCCTCGTGGAGGTCGTGACCCCGTCGCCGGACCGCGTCGAGCCGCTGGCCGATCACCCGGGTGCGCCCTGGCAGGTCATGCCCTACGAGAAGCAGCTGCAGATCAAGGCCGAGCAGGTCGAGGACGCGCTGCGGCGCCTCGGGCACCTCGACGGCTTCGAGATGCAGCCGATCGTCCCGGCGGTCGAGCAGTGGCGCTACCGCAACAAGCTCGAGTTCTCCTTCGGCACCGGCGCGGACGGCACGCTGATCTGCGGCTTCCACGCGCCCGGGTCCTGGGAGGACATCGTTCACGTCGAGGACTGCCTGCTGCAGTCCGAGCGCGGTAACCGCGCCCGGCGCGAGGTGCTGGAGTGGGCGCGCGCCGAGGGCCTGACCGCGTACGACCGCCGCACGCAGCTCGGCGCGCTGCGCAACCTCGTCATCCGGGAGGGCCGCCGGACCGGGGAGATCCAGGTGCGCCTGGTCGTCAGCGACGGCGTCGAGCTCGACCACGGCTCGCTCAACCAGGCGGTCGAGTCGCACTCGCTGCTGGTCACGAGCATCGAGACGGTCGGCGAGACCACCCAGGGCGGCGCGACCGAGCTGATCTCCGGCAGCCCGGCGATCGCCGAGGAGCTCGGCGGCCTGCGCTTCCGCCTGTCGGCCCAGGCGTTCTTCCAGACGAACACCGAGATGGCCGAGAAGCTCTACGCGGTGGCCGCCGAGGTCGCCGGCCTCGCCGGCTGGGAGCGCGTCTACGACCTGTTCTGCGGCATCGGCACGATCGGCCTGTCGCTGTCGAGCAGGTCGGGGGAGGTCTGGGGCCTGGAGATCGTCGAGGAGGCGATCGCCGACGCCATCGCCAACGCCAAGCTCAACGAGATCTCCAACGTCAAGTTCTTCGCCGGCGACGTGCGCCTCGCGCTGCGCGACCTGGTGGAGAAGGCCGGCCGCCCCGATGTCGTCGTCGTCGACCCGCCGCGCGCGGGCCTGTCGCAGAAGGTCGTGCGCCGGATCCTCGAGGCGTCGCCCAAGC
>JAWVGD010000464.1:0-2954 GCA_033855515.1 Baekduia sp. | reverse complement strand
CAGCGCGCCGGCGATGCCCAGCGCGGACGTCGCACCGTTCGGCCTGGGGCTCCGGCCGCTGGCCGGCCCGGTGGGCCGCGTCCGCAACCGCATGCTCAACGCGGTGATCGGGCGGACGCTGTTTCGCAGCGTCCACGGCGACTACCGCGCGATGATCGAGCGGGTCGGCACCGAGCCCCATCCGGGCGGCATCTTCGGCTCGACCGTCTCGCCGTACCTGTACCTGCACCCGACGGCGCCGTCGCTCGAGTGCGCTGAGCTGCTGGAGGGGCTCTACGAGGCGACGGCGACCGCGGGGTCGGCCAGCCTGGCGGGGGCCAGCACGTAGGCGGCGGGGTCGAACTCGCGGTTCTCCTGCCAGAAGCGGAAGGTGAAGTCGGGCCAGATGGTGGTGTTCTTGCCCTCGGCGTCGATGTACCAGCTGGCGCACCCACCGGAGTTCCACACCGTCTTGCCCATCTTGCCCTGCAGGCGCTCGTTGTAGGCCTTCAGCGCGTCGGGGCGCACCTCGACGGTGCCCGCGCCGCGGCGGCGCATCTGCTCCAGGGCGTCGAGCACGTACGTGATCTGGGCCTCGATCATGAACACGATCGAGTTGTGGCCGAGCCCGACGTTCGGGCCGACGAGCAGGAACAGGTTCGGGAACCCGGCCATCGCGGTCCCGCGGTAGGCCTGCGGGGAGCGGTGCCAGACGTCGGCGAGCCGCTTGCCCTCGCGCCCGGTGACGATGTTGGCCAGCGGGATGTCGGTGACGTAGAAGCCGGTGGCCCAGACGATGGTGTCGACCTCGTGGAGCGTGCCGTCCGCGGTGACGTACCCGTTGGGGCGCACCTCGGTGATGGCCTCGGTGACGAGGTCCACGTTCGGCCGGCTCAACGCCGGATACCAGTGATTGGACGGCAGGATGCGCTTGCAGCCGATGGCGTAGTCGGGCGTCACCTTGCGGCGCAGCTCGGGGTCGGGCACCTGGTCGGCGATGTGCTTGCGCGCGAGCTTCTCGACGACCTTCAGGAGCTGGGGCCGGTAGACGAGGCCGGGGACCAGCAGCTCTCGCGAGAAGTACACGCCGGCCCGCACGAGCCGCTGCAGGGCCGGGATCCTCCGGTACAGGAAGCGCTCCGCGCGGCTGATCGGGCGGTCGCGGTGGGGCACGACCCACGGGGGCGTGCGCTGGACGACGTCGACGTGCGCCGCGGCCTTCTGGATGTGCGGCACGGCCTGGATCGCCGAGGCGCCCGTGCCGATGACCGCGACACGCTTGCCGGTCAGGTCGTGGTGGTGGTTCCAGCGGGCGGTGTGGAACATCGTGCCGGCGAACGAGTCGAGGCCGGGCACGTCGGGGTAGGAGGGCTCGCTCAGCGGGCCGGGCGCCGCGATCACGACGTCGGCGGTGTACGGGCCCTCAGCGGTCTCCAGGCGCCAGACCGACGCATCCTCGTCGAACGTCGCGCCGGTCACCTCGCAGTTGAGGCGGATCCGGTCGTAGACGCCGAAGCGCTCGGCGGTGGCGCGGAGGTAGTCGCGAAGCTCGGGCTGCTTCGGGTAGGTCCGCGACCAGTTGGGGTTCGGTGCGAACGAGAACGAGTACAGATGCGACGGGATGTCGCACTGGCAGCCGGGGTAGGTGTTGGCCCACCACGTGCCGCCGACGTCGGCGGCACGCTCGAAGACCAGGAAATCGGTGTCCCCCTGCTGCTCGAGGCGGATCGCGGTGCCGAGCCCGCCGAAGCCGGAGCCGATGATGCCGACGCGGACGTGGCGTGGGTCGCTGCCGTTGCCGTTGCGCTGCAGGGTGCTCGGGGTCATCGGTCGGTCTCGCTCCGCAGTAGCTCGAAGGAACACGTCTGTCTCGATGGTACAGTACTGTTTCCATGAGCGCGCCACGCCAAACTCCCGCGTTGCGGGTCCTGCCCCGCGGCCGGCACGCGGCTCCGCGGGAGGTCGTTGCGGAGTCCCAGCGTGAGCGCCTGCTCGTCGCCATGGCCGCCGCCACCGCCGCCAAGGGCTACGCGAACATCGCCGTGGCCGATGTCATCGACGGCGCGGGCGTGTCGCGCCGCAGCTTCTACGAGCACTTCACCAACAAGGAGGAGTGCTTCCTGGCCGCCTACGACGCGGGCGTCACCGGGCTGCTGGACGCGATCGAGGAGGCCGGGGCGGCGGCCGGACCAGGGCTGCTGGGCCCGGCGCGGGCGAGCACCGAGGCCTACCTCGGCATCCTCGCCGACAATCCGGCCTTCGCGCGGACGTTCCTCATCGAGGTGCTCGGCGCCGGCCCCGCGGCGCTGGCTCGCCGCGACGCGGTCCACCAGCGCTTCGCCGAGCAGATCTCCACGTCCTACGCCGCGATCGCGGCGGCGGCCGGCGGCCTCCCGGAACTGCCGCCCTACGTCTTCCGCGCCGCCGTCGGCGCGATCCACGAGCTCGTGACCGACCAGCTGCTGCGCGAGGGCGCCGAGAGCCTGCCGGCGCTGCTGGGGCCGATCCTCGAGATCGAGGCACGCCTCATCGGCACCGGCCCGCGGGCCGGTGCGGTCAGCGCGCCGGGGCGGTGAGGACCGCGGCCCAGAGGTCGGTCGCGACCTCGGCCAGCTCGGTGATCGCCTCCACGGGACCCGTCTCGATCGCGCGCATGACGATCTCGTTGACGCCGCCGACCGCCGCGAGCGCCAGCTCCGGGGTCAGCGTGCGCAGTGCCGGCTCCGCCGCGCGGAGGCCGTCGCCGATGCCGCGCATCAGCCGCACGTAGCGGTCGAACACGTCGCGGCGCATCGTCAGCGCCGACGGCCCCGCGGTCTGCACCTCGACCAGCAGCGAACGCGTCAGCGCGCCGCCGCCCGCCAGCGACTCGAGGTAGGCGACGTTGACGGCGTGCAGGTGGCCGCGCCACGGAAGGCCCGCGGCGCCCGCCGCGGCGTCGGCGGCGCTCATCGCGCGCACGACGTTGTTGACCG
>JAWVGD010000463.1:0-7880 GCA_033855515.1 Baekduia sp. | reverse complement strand
CTCGTGCAGCAGCGCGACGCGGTCGTCGAGCGCCTCGGCGACCGGCTGCTCTACGCCGCCGGTGCCGCGGTCGGGCGCTGGCTCTTCGACCTGCTGGCGCTCGTGACCGCCGTCACCGCGGTCGGCGCCCATCCGCGCTTCTCGCTGGTCCTCCTGGCCTACGTCGCCGCCCAGCTGTTGGCGCAGATCCCCCTGACGCCGGGCGGCATCGGCGTGGTCGAGGCCGGGCTGACGGCGACGCTCGTGCTGGCCGGCGTGGGGGGCGGCGACGCGGCCGTGGCGACGCTCGCCTACAGGTTGGTGTCCTACTGGCTGATGCTCCCCGCGGGGCTGGTGGCGTGGCTCCTGCACCGCCGCCGGCGGGCGCTCGCGGCGGTGCCTTGAGCGCGTCGGGGGGACGTCGGGGGGCGTGTGACGCACCTCACGGCTGGTTGCTCAAGCAACTTCCTACCGTGTCTGACCGTTTGGCATGAACGTCGAACACGCCGACCAAGACCCCTCTCCCCCGCCGTATGTCTCTTCTCGCACTCGTCTCGTCCACCGCCATCGTCATCGGGCTCTGCGCCGCGCTTCCCCAGCTCGCCGCCATGGTCCGCGCCCGCTCCGCCGCCGGTCAGTCCGCCCTGGGCTGGTCGCTCGGCGCCTTCGTCAACGGGCTCATGTCCTACGTCAACTTCGCCGGCTACCACGCCACCGTGCTGGCGCTCGGCAACGTCGCCAGCCTCGTGCTCTGCCTCGTCGCGATCGCCCTCGTCGCCCGCTTCGGCACCGGCGAGGCCGAGGCCGTCGACGGCCGCCGGCAGGCGACCGTCTCCGACCTTCCCACGCACGAGTTCTGGGCGCTCCGCGAGCAGCTCGAGCACGAGGCCGCGCGCCGCGGCCAGCCCGTCCTCGTGGCCGCGTAAGCCGCGGGGCGTCCCGCGCGGGCTCTACGCGCCCGCCGTCGTCGCCTCGGCGACGCCGCCGGCGTCGCCCAGCGACGTCTCCGGCACGCCGAACGCCTCGACCAGCGTGGTCGCGTGCGGCCGCAGCTCGGCGCAGAGCGCGTTGACCGCCTTGATGACCGCCTTGGAGCGCGTCGACGACAGCCGCCCGTGCTCTTGGAACCAGCCGCGGTCGGCCTCGATCGTGCTCAAGGCGTACAGGTCGCAGACACGGTCCAGCAGCGCCCGCGAGCCCGGGTCCGCACAGCGCGGCACCGCGGCGGCAAACGCCTGCAGGACGACGTCGTCGACGTAGGCGCGTGCCGCGGCGATGACGTGATCCTGGCAGTCGACGAGCACCGAGAACGGGTCGCGCCCGGCGTCGATGCCGCCCTTGAGCCGCCGCGCGGCGCCCGACAGGATGTGGTCGGCGCGCCACTTCAGCAGCTCCAGCTGCGTCTCGCGGCCGAGCAGGTCGTGGTCGTCGTCGCGGCCCGGGCGAAGGTCGTCGGCCAGTCGGCCGAGCACCTCGCGGATCGCGCTGCGCTCGGCGACGGTCTCGAACACCTGGCCGGCGAAGAAGCTCGCGGTGCCCAGCGGGTCGAGCTCGCCCAGCGTGTCGCGGAAGTCGGTCAGCAGGTTCTTGGCCGCCAGCTGGAGCAACACGGTGTTGTCGCCCTCGAAGGTCGTGAAGACGTCGGTGTCGGCCTTCAGCGCCGAGAAGCGGTTGCCCTTCAGGTAGCCCATGCCGCCGCACGCCTCGCGGCACTCCTGGATCGTCGCTGTCGCGTGCCACGTGGCCACGGCCTTCAGGGCGGCGGCCAGCGTCTCCAGCTCACGGCGCTCACGGTCGAGCTCGGCGTCGGCGCTGAACACGCGGTGCAGCCGCGCGACGACGTCCTCCTGGGCGAAGTGCAAGGCGTACACCTTGGCCAGGGCCGGCAGGAGCCGCCGCTGATGGGTGCGGTAGTCCATCAGGACGACCTCCTCGACCCCGTCCCCCCCAGCCGGGCCGAACTGGCGGCGCGACTCGGCGTGGCGCACGGCGACGGCCAGCGCGACCTTCGTGGCGCTGATCGACGCGCCGCAGACGCTCACGCGCCCCTGGATCAGCGTGCCCAACATGGTGAAGAACCGCTTGGTGGGGTTCTCGATCGGGCTGGTGTAGACACCGGCCTCGTCGACCGACGCGTAGCGATCCAGCAGCGCGTCGCGTCCCACGCGCACATGGTCGAACCAGATGCGGCCGTTGTCTACGCCGTCGAGGCCGAGCTTCGCGCCGCAGTCCTCGATCCGGATGCCGTCCAGCACGTTGCCGTCCTCGTCGCGCAGCGCCACCAGCAGCGCGTGCACGCCGCGCGACTCGCCGCCGACGATCAGCTGCGCGAAGACCGCGGCCATGCGCCCATCCCGCGCGGCGTTGCCGATGTAGTCCTTGCGCGCGGCGTCGTCGGGCGTGTGGACGACGAACTCGTGCGTGTCGGGGTCATAGGTCGCGGTCGTCGCCAGCTGCTGGACGTTCGAGCCGTGGCCGGTCTCGGTCATCGCGAAGCAGCCCGGCAGGCGCAGCGAGGTGATGTCGCTCAGGTACGCCTCGTGGTGCTTGCGCGTGCCGAGGTGCAGGACCGCGCCACCGAAGAGGCCGAACTGCACGCCGCACTTGACCAGCAGCGACAGGTCGCCGAACGCCAGGGTCTCGAACGCGGCGATCGACCCGCCGACCTGGTTGCGGCCGCCGAACTCCTCCGGGAAGCCGATCGCCGTCTCACCGGCGGCGGCCAGGTCCCGCGCCCACGCCAGAACTTGCGCGCGGTGCTCCTCCAGCGGCAGGTCGGGGCGCGGCGCGTTGGCCGGATCGCTCAGCCAGCCGCGCGTGACGTTGCGGATGGCGGCGTGCTCGCCGTCGAGGAGCCGCCGCAACGCGGCGACGTCGGGGGCGAGCGGCGGTGCGGGGGTGGGCGGCGTGGCGGGTGCTGTGGCGGCCATGGTCATGCTCCTGCGTGCGATGCGGGACGGTTGCGGGGCCAGGATGCCCCGTCGCACCGGTTCCTATGTGCGCCGACCGTCTAGGTTCGTGGCACCCATGCCCCGCCGTCGCTCCGGACCCGAGATCGTCGCCTCCGCCGGCGAGCTGATCGTCCAGCGCGATGCCGGCCGCCCGTCGGGCCGGCTCCTGCGCCAGGGCGACATGGACGCGTCCTACGTCGACCTCGCCGACCCGCGCCACCTGGAGTTCGACTACCTGCGCCGGATGCGCGACCTGGTCGAGGCCCTGCGGGCGCGGCGGATCGTCCACGTCGGCGGGGCCGGCTGCGCGCTGGCCCGCGCGCTGGCGGCGACCGACCGCGAGCGCACGCGCCGCCAAGAGGTCGTCGAGGTCGACCCCGGCGTGCTGGAGATCGCCCGCGAGCACCTCGGCCTGCGCAAGGCGCCCGGGCTGCGCGTGCGGTGCGCCGATGGCCGCGCGCACCTCGCATCGCGACCCAACGCGTCGGCCGACGTGGTGCTGATCGACGCGTTCGTGGGCGCTCGCGTGCCGCGCCACCTGGCGACCGAGGCGGCGCTCGCCGACGCGGCGCGCGTGATCGCGCCGGGCGGCGCGCTGGCGATCAACGTCGTCGACACGCCGCCGATGGACGACGTCCGCGCCATCGGCGCCGGCCTCCTGGCCACGTTCCCGACGGTCGTCGCGCTCGGCGGCGGGCCTGTGCTCCGCGGGCGCCGCGGCGGCAACGTGGTGCTCATCGCCGGGACGGGCGCGCTGCCGCTCGAGCGCCTGCGCGTCCGAGCCACCGCGGACCCGTCCCCCGCCGGACTCCTGAGCCCGCGCGAGACCGCGACGGCGTTCGGCGGCTCGGCGCCGTGGCAGGATTGAGGCCGTGCACCTCTCCCTCGCGTCCGTCCTGCAGGAGTCGGCGCTGCGGCGCCCCGACAAGGTCGCCGTGATCGAAGGCCCACCCACCCGCCGCCGGGTCACCTACGCCGAGCTGTGGGACACCGCGCTGCGGCGGGCCGCGGCGCTGGCCGCCCACGGGGTGCAGCCGGGCGACCGCGTCGCGCTGCTGTCGCTGAACACGGTCGACTTCGTCACCGCCTACTACGCGATCCTCGCGCGCGGCGCCGTCGTCGTCCCGGTCGCGCCGATGCTCGTCGCCGACGAGATCACCTTCCTGCTGGACGACAGCGGCGCGAAGCTGGCGCTCGTCGCCGACGACCTCGAGGCCGTCGTGGCGAGCGGCGCCGCGACCGCCGGCGTGCCCGTCCTCCTGCTCGCGGACCCGGCAGCGACCGCCGAGCACCCCGCGCCGGCCCGGGCGGCGTGCGCGCCGCTGGAGCCCGCCGTGCTGTTCTACACGAGCGGTACGACCGGCCGGCCCAAGGGCGCGATCCTCACGCACTTCAACCTGGTGATGAACGCGTTCACCAACGCCTTCACCGCCAACCACATCCAGCCCGACGACGTCATGTTCGGCTGCCTGCCGCTGTTTCACACCTTCGGGCAGACCGTGGCGCTCAACGGGACCTTCCTGGTCGGCGGCACGCTGATCCTCCAACCCCGCTTCGACCCGGCCGAGGCCCTGGCGCTCATGGTCGAGCACGAGGTCACCGCGTTCCTCGGCGTCCCGACCATGTACATGGCCCTGCTCGCGGCCGTGAAGGCCGGCGGGCCCGTCCCGAAGCTGCGGCTGTGCGTCTCGGGCGGCGCGCCGCTGCCGGTCAAGGTCCTCGAGGAGTTCGACGACACCTTCGGCGCGCGCGTCCAGGAGGGCTACGGCCTGTCGGAGACCTCGCCGACCGCAACGGTCAACCAGCTCGAGTTCGGCATCGAGCCGGGGTCCATCGGACATCCGATCTGGGGCGTGGAGGTCGAGATCGCCGACCCCGACATCGAAGACGCCATCGTGCTCAAGCCGCTCGGCGAGGTCGGCGAGATCGTCATCCGCGGCCACAACGTCTTTGCCGGCTACCACGGGCGGCCCGAGGCGACGGCCACCGCGATCGTCGACGGCTGGTTCCGCTCAGGCGACCTGGGCAGCAAGGACGAGCGCGGCTTCCTGCGCATCGTCGACCGCAAGAAGGACCTGATCCTGCGCGGCGGCTACAACGTCTACCCGCGCGAGATCGAAGAAGTGCTCGTCCGCCACCCGGCGGTCGACCAGGTCGCGGTCGTCGGCATCCCCCACCCCACCCACGGCGAGGAGGTACTCGCCGTCGTGGTGCCCGCCGCCGCCGCCGGCCCGGCGCCCGACGCCGACGAGCTGATGGCGTGGTGCGGCGAGCGCGTGGCCCGCCACAAGCGCCCGCGGATGGTGGAGTTCGTCGACGAGCTGCCGCTCGGCCCGAGCCGCAAGGTGCTCAAGCGCGAGCTGCGCGACCGTTTCGCCGCGCTGGGGGACGCCTAGGTCCCGTCCGGCCGTGGCGGTGCACGACCGACTCGAGGTCGTCGAGCGCCGTGCCGCGGTGCACGACGAACGGCCAGGCGTCGGGGATCTGGTCGCGATCGGTGACGATCCCGAAGTCCAGGTGGTCGCGGTAGCTCATGACCGTCATGTTCAGCCCGACGCCGTCGACGACGGCCGACACGGGGTACATCCCCTCCAGCTTGGCCCCTGCGCAGAACAGCGGGTCGCGCGGGCCCGGGACGTTGGAGATGACGAGGTTCAGCGGCGGGCGCGTGCGGCCGAGCAGCTCGACCGTCGTCCGGGCCGCCAGCGCGGCCACCGCCGGCGGGATGAAGCTGGTCGCGTCGGTCAGCAGCGACGCCGGCAGCGCGGCGTGGTTGGCCTTGGCGCTGGCCAGCAGCTCGTGGGCGCGCAGGAGGCGCTTGCGCGGATCGGCGACGTCGGTCGGGATCGGGACGATCATCGCCGAGATCCGGTTGCCGAAC
This sequence comes from Baekduia sp., assembly GCA_033855515.1. Taxonomy (GTDB): domain Bacteria; phylum Actinomycetota; class Thermoleophilia; order Solirubrobacterales; family Solirubrobacteraceae; genus Baekduia. Next base: position 2,069 of record JAWVGD010000463.1, on the reverse strand, counting down.
GCCTGAGCCTCGTGCGGCGCGCGGACCGACACCGGGACCATCGCGATCAGCGGGGTGCGCGGCAGCTCGTCGCGATCCAGCAGCCACTGGCGCACCGCGCTCGCGCAGAGCGTCACGACGACGTCGTTGACCGTGATGCCCAGCTCGTTCTTGATGGACTTGACCTTGGCCAGCGACAACGGGCCGAACGCGAAGCTCCGGTGCGCGGAGATGCGCCCGTTGAACGACGTGCGGGGCGCGCGTGCCGACGTCACATCCAGGATGCCGGCGCCGGCGGGCGCGCCGGCGAGCCCGCGCAGACGCGACAGGCCCTTCGACAGCGTCGGCACGACCGGGAAGGCGTTGGCGCCCGGGATCTCGGTGAGCGCCGGCAGCGTGCTCGGAAGCGCCTTCAGCGCCCGCAACGGCTGCAGCGGGAGACCGGCCAGCCCGCGGCCGAGCATCTCCAGATCCCCGGGCACGCGCTCGCCGGAGCCGTCATCGCGCGGCCGCGGCGGCAGGTCCTTGCCCTCGGGCGAGGGGTCGAGCAGGACGCTGAGGATCTCGCCGCCCGACACGCCGTCGACGACCGCGTGGTGGACCTTCGTGAGCAGCGCGACGCGCCCCTCGGGCAGGCCGTGGATGAGGTAGAGCTCCCACAGCGGCCGGGAGCGGTCCAGCGGCCGCGCGAAGATCCGGGCGACGACGTCGGCGAGCTGGCGCTCGGCGCCGGGCGGCGGGACCGCCGACTCGCGGATGTGGAAGTCGAGGTCGAAGTCCGGGTCGTCGGCCCAGTAGGGCAGGTCGATCCCGAACGGGACCTGCACGAGCTTCCAGCGAAACGGCGCCAGCAGGTGCAGCCGCTCGGAGACCATGTGGCAGAGGTCCTTGACCGTCAGCGTTCCTCCGGGCGCGCTTGCGGGGTCGCAGACACACAGGCTGCCGACGTGGCCGTAGGTCCGTGACGTCTCTACGGCCAGGAACTGCGCATCGAGGGTCGTCAACTGGCGCACTCTGCTCTCCTCTGCTCCGCGGACCCAACCGCTCCGGGGATTCCCATACCGGCGCGGAACATGCGCGTTTTTGAGCGGTCGTCGTCCTACGCTGTGGTCCATGGCTCCCACGATCTGGACCGTCGGCTACGAGCGGCTCCTGCCACCCGAGCTGGTCGCGGAGCTTCAGGCCGCGCGCGTGCAGCGGCTCATCGACGTGCGCTACCGGCCGCAGTCGCGACGGGCCGGCATGTCCAAGACGCGCCTCGGCGAGCTGCTCGGCGACCACGGCATCGCCTACGAGCACCGCCGGGAGCTCGGCACGCCGCCCGACATCCGCTGGTTCTACAAGCACGACCAGGTGGCCCAGGGTGCCGCGGCCTACCGCGCGCACGTCGAGGCCGAGGCGACCGAGGCGCTCGACGAGCTCGCCGCCGAGGTCGCGTCCGCCGAGGCGCCGCGCACCGCGCTGATGTGCCTCGAGGCCGAGGCCGCCGACTGCCACCGGCGGATCGTGGTCGAGCAGCTGCGCACGCGCGTGCCGGCGCTGCGCGTCGTCGATCTCTGAGCGCGTCAGCTCGGCGCGTCGAGTCCGGCCGTCAACATCGCGATCAGCCGCCCGAACGAGGCCTCGAGGTCGACCGGGAGCCCGAAGCCGCCGGCGGCCTCGAGCGACGCGAAGCCGTGCACCGCGCTGCGGAACGCGCGCAGCGCATGGACCGTCTCCTCCTCGTCCAGCGACCAGCCACGCAGGACGGCGGCCAGGACGTCGACGACCGCGGTCGCCGCGGCGCCCAGCTCGGCGTCCTCCGGTGCCGCGGGGGTGATGGCGCCGGCGGCGTAGCGGCCAGGATGGGCGAGCACGTAGGCGCGGTAGGCGCCGGCCGCTGCGGCCAGCGCGTCGGCGCCCGCGCGGCCGATCGCGGCCTCCCGCAGCGCGTCGCGCAGCTGGGCCAGGCCGAGCAGGGCGACGCCGCGGACGAGCCCGTCGCGGCCTTCGACGTGGTTGTAGAGCGACGGCGACCGGACGCCGAGCTCGGTCGCGACGCGCGCGAGCGTCACGGCGTCGAGGCCCTCGGCGTCGGCGATCTGCGCCGC
>JAWVGD010000462.1:0-11467 GCA_033855515.1 Baekduia sp. | reverse complement strand
AGCAGGAGGCTCGCGGCGCCGCGACGAGCGAAAGACATTGCGCGAAGCATCGACGCACTCGACCATCTTGACCGTCTCGATCTCGTCTCAACCTCGGCCCGGCCGGCGGCCGCGGCTCACTCCCCGGGGATCTCGGGTGACGCTCGCGCCAGCGCCGGGCCCTCGGTCGCGACGAACGTTCGGAACGCGTCGACGACCGCCGGCAGGTGGCGACGGGCGTCCCAGGCCAGGCCGATGGTCCGCGAGCACCCGGGGTCGGCGACGCGCAGCTGCGGCGTGGGGCTGGGGATCGCGGCGCCGGCCGAGTGGGCGACGGGCAGCAGCGCGACGCCCAGGCCCGCGCCCACGAGCCCACGCAGGGTCGCCACCTCCTCCCCTTCGAACGCCACGCGCGGCGCGAAGCCGGCGGCGCGGCACCGCTCGTCGGTGATGGAGCGCAGGCCGTAGCCGTGGCGCTGGATGACGAAGGGGTCGTCGGCGACCTCGGCGAGGCGCACGCTCCGGCGGCCGGCCAGGCGGTGGTCGGGCGGGACGGCCAGCAGCAGCGGCTCCGTGAAGAGCGGCGTCCAGCCGAGGTCGGCGGGCTCGGGGCGCGGGCTCGTGAGGATGAGGTCGAACGTCCCACGCTGCAGCGCGGCGGCCATCGCGGCGGCGCTGTCCTGGCCGAGCCGGAAGCGCACGTCGGGCCGGCGCGTCCGGTAGGCGCCGATCAGCGCCGGCGCCAGCCACGAGCCCAGCGTGTGCAGGAACGCGAGCGACACCTCGCCGTGATCGGGGTCGCCGGCCTCGCCGATCGCGGCGCGACCGGCCTCGAGCTCCCCGAGCGCCCGCCGGGCGTGGGGCAGGAACGCCGCGCCCTGCGCCGTCAGCCGCACGACACGGCCGATGCGGTCGAACAGCGCCGTGCCCAACTCCTCCTCAAGACGTGCGATCGACCGTGAGAGCGCCGGCTGCGTGACGTGCAGCGCCTGGGCGGCGCGGGTCACGTGCTCGCGCTCGGCCACCGCGATGAAGTGCCGGAGCTGCTCGACCGTCATGCGTGTTCGGCATCGAATTCTGCCGGAAGGTGCATTGGAGGTATCAGGCGCCATGTCCGATGCTGGTGGGAGTGCTCCTCCTCCCCTCCCCGCTCCCCGGCCATCGCGCCGGGGAGCCGGGATCTCGCCGCGCCGCTGGCCGGGGGCCGCGGCTACTTCGGCGTCTCCAGCTCGGCGAGCTTGTCGCGCCCCGCCCGGGTCAGCGTCAGGCCGTTGGGCCCCTCGACCACGAGCTTGGACGTCTTGAGGTACGTCGTGACGGCGGCGCCCACCGCGGGGCCGGCCAGACCGGTCCTCTCGGCGATCTCCGCCGGACTCGTGGCGCCGTTGCGGATCGCCCGGAGGATCGCGGCCTGGTTGGCGCCGCGCGGCGCCCGGGGCGCGCGGGGCGCCCGGGGCGCCGGGGCGCTGAGCGCCTTCGCGCGGGCCGCCGGCCTGGAACCGGACGCGCCCTTCGCCGGCGCCGCCGCCCGGGCGCCCCGCCCCGGCTTGGCGCCCAGCGCGATCAGGTCCTGCTCGATCTGGGCCAGCTCCTTCAGCGGGCCCTTGATCTGGCGCTGCAGCAGCGCCTGGCGGTCCTTGAGCTTCTTGATCGTGTCGCGCAGGATGGGGCTGGCCACCGGAGACCTCGGGGTCGGAGAACGGGTCGCCCAAGGTATTGGACGTGGCGCGCCGCCCGCGGCCGGCCGCACGCCCGGGGTCCTGCGCGGGCGTTGGGATGTCGTGGCAGTGCGGGGCGCGTTCACGGGCAATCGACGCGTGAACGCGCCCCGAACGCGCCCCGACGCGCCCTGCTCAGCCTCCCGCGCGACTCCCGCCCGTCACCGTGAACGAGCTCGTCAGGTCGCCGGCCGCCGAGCTGTCACCCGCGAACACGTCGATCTGGCCCGGCTCGACCACGAAGCGGCCCGAGTTGTCGTAGAACCCGACGTCGCTCTTGTCGAGCGTCCAGCTGACCGTGGTCGTCTGGCCGGGATCCAGCGTCACCCGCTGGAACCCGCGCAGCCGCCGCACCGGCTGCGAGAGGCTCGCCACCGGATCGTGGAGGTACAGCTGGGCGACCTCGTCACCCTTGCGCGTGCCGGTGTTGGTGACGTCGACCGTCGCGGTGATGCTGCCCCGCGCCGGCATCGTCGTGTCGCTCAGCTGCAGGTTGGACATCTTGAACGTCGTGTAGCTCAGGCCGTAGCCGAACTCGTACAGCGGCGCGCAGCTCTTGATGTCGCGGTAGCGCGAGTTGTACTTGCTGGTCGCGTCGCACGGCCGGCCCGTGGGCTCATGGTTGTAGTAGATCGGGACCTGCCCGACGCTGCGCGGGAAGCTCACCGGGAGCTTGCCGCCGGGGTTGACCTTTCCGAAGAGGACGTCGGCCACGGCGTTGCCGGCCTCGACGCCCGGGAACCAGGCCTGCAGGATCGCCGGCGCGGACGCGTCGACCGCGGTCAGGTCCAGCGGACGCCCGCTGAACACCACGACGGCGAACGGCTTGCCGGTGGCCTTGATCGCGTCGATGAGCTCCTGCTGGCGGCCGGGCAGCTGCAGGTTGCTGCGCACCTCGGCCTCCCCGCTCTGCCCGCGCACCTCGCCGACCGCGAGGACGACCTGGTCGGCCGCCTGCGCCGCCGCCACCGCCGCGTCGAACCCGTCGCGGGACGGGCACTCGTTGGCGGGGTCGTAGAGATCGTTGTCGACCATCTTGCAACCCGCGGCGAACGTCGTGCTCGGGTCCTGCGCCTTCACGCCGGTCAGGACGCTGACGGCGTCTCCGTCCTGGCCCTTGCCCCACCACGGGCCGAGCATGTCGTGCTGGTCGTCGCCGAGCGGCCCGATGACCGCCGTCGACTTCTTCGGATCCAGCGGCAGGACGTTGTTGTCGTTCTTGAGCAGCACCATTGACCGGCCGGCGCCGGCGCGGGCCGCGGCGCGGCTCTCGGGCGTCAGCTGGGCGCTGTCGGCCTTGCTGAGGTCGGCGTAGGGATGATCGAACAGCCCGGCGCGGAACTTGACGCGCAGGATCCGCCGCACCGCGTCGTCGATGCGGCCGATCGAGACCTGCCGCGAGTCGACGAGCTGCTTGCCGAAGTCGCGGTAGTAGGTGGACACCATCTCCATGTCGGTGCCGGCGGTCAGCGCCTGGCGCGCGGCGTCCGGGCCGTCGGCGGCGACGCCGTGCCCGCACGGGCCGCTGTCGGGGTTCTTCGCCGGGCACGCCCGCAGCTCGGCGACCGCCGTGTAGTCGCTCTCGGTGAAGCCGTCGAAGCCCCACTCGCGACGCAGGATGTCGGTCTCGGTGTGCGTGTCGGCGCAGCCCGGGACCCCGTTGATGGAGTTGAACGAGCACATCACCGTGTCGGCGCCCGCGTCGATGGCGGCCTTGAACGGCGGCAGGTACAGGTTGCGCAGCCGCTGCTCGGACATGTCGGTGGTGTTGTAGTCGCGCCCGCCCTCGGGCTGGCCGTAGGCGGCGAAGTGCTTGACGCTCGTGACGACCTTGTCGGGCGCCGAGTAGTCGGCGCCCTGGGCGGCCTTCACCCGGGCGGCGGCCATGACCGAGCCCAGATAGGGATCCTCGCCGTTGCCCTCCGAGATGCGGCCCCAGCGCGGCTCGTGGGAGACGTCGACCATCGGGCTGTAGATCTGCTTGATGCCGACCGCCGCCGACTCCGCCGCGCCGATGCGGTGATCGTCGGCCGCGACGCCGGGATCGAAGCTGCTGGCGGTGGCCAGCGGGATCGGGAAGATGGTCCGGTAGCCATGGATCGTGTCGTAGGCGAACAGGATCGGGATGTGCAGCCGCGACTGCTCGACCGCGACGTGCTGGAAGTGGTCGATCTTCGCCGGGTCGGTGAGGCTGAAGACGCCGCCGACGCCCTTCTTGGCCTCGTCGTCGGTGATCTGACCATCGGAGAGCAGCGTCAATTGCTGCAGCTTCTCGTCGAGGGTCATCTGCCGCAGGAGGCGGTCGACCTTGGACTCCACGTCGCGGCTCGCCGGGGCGCGCGTCGGCTGTAGCGCCGCCTCGTCGCTGGACTGGCTCCCGGCCAGCACGGCGCCCACCCCCAGCGCGCTGAAGGTTGCCGCGATCGTTCCGATCGCGGTCGCACGACGACCCCTTGTCCCCATGTCCGACTCCCCGTTTTTCGGTCGCAGCCTGTTGGCTGCGGCCGCAGGTTCCCCAAGCCCGGCTCACCCGAAACCTGTCGATGGTTCACGTGGGATCCAGGTGGGTAACCGGGACGCGCGTCATCCCAGTCGGAGCAACTCAGTGGAGCGAGCTCATGCGGATCCGGGTCCTGCCGCTGTCGGCAGTGTCGTTGTTGGTGCTCTTGGTCGGAGCGGGCCCCGCGTGGGCCGGCTCCGGCCACGGCGACAGCGCCGCGCGGCTGCGTGAGTACGCGACCACAACGTGGGCCTCGATGGCCGCGATGACCGACCCCGACTCGGGGCTGCCGGCCGACATCCTCAACGCCGACGGCACCACGAGCGTGCAGACCTCGACGACGAACATCGGCGCCTACCTGTGGAGCGCGGTCGCCGCGCGACGGCTGGGGATCATCGGCCGTCCCGAGCTCGAAGCCCGCGTGGCCCGCACGCTCACCACCCTGGAGCACATGGAGCGCTACGGCGGCACCGGCCAGTTCTACAACTGGTACGACCACCGGACCGGCGCCAAGCTCACCGCCTGGCCGCCGGACCCCTCCCAGGTGTTCCACCCCATCTTGTCCTCGGTCGACAACGGGTGGCTCGCGGTCGGCCTGCGGATCGTGCAGCGCAGCATCCCGGCGCTGAGCGGGCGGGCCGGCGCGCTGTACGACGCGATGGACTTCGGGTTCTACTACCGGCCCGACGTCAACCGCGTGCTGTTCCACTTCCGGCCCGACGACCCGGCGGCCTCGCCCTGCTGCTACGACACCGTCGTCAGCGAGAGCCGCATCGTCGACTACCTCGGCATCTCGCGCGGCCAGCTGCCGCCGAAGGAGTACTACGGCCGGGTGCGGACGTTCCCCGACACCTGCGACGCCTCCTTCCAGGAGACCCGCCCGACCGGCGTGACGCGCAACTACTTCGGGGTCCCGGTCTTCGAAGGCTCCTACCCCTACAACAACACGCGGCTCGTGCCCTCCTGGGGCGGCAGCATGTTCGAGGCCCTGATGCCCGACCTGTTCGTGCCCGAGGAGCGCTGGGCGCCGGCGAGCTGGGGCACGAACCATCCGCTCACCGTCGCCGCGCAGATCCACCACGGGATGGTCGAGGCGGGCTACGGCTACTGGGGCTTCTCGCCGTCGAACCGGCCCGAGGGCGGCTATGACGCCTACGGCGTCGACGCGGTCGGGATGGACCCCAACGGCAACCCCTCCAACGAGGACCGCACGCTCGTCGACCACGGCTTCCCCGGCTGCCCGGGCGCCCACCCCGCGGTCCCCGATCCCCCACCCTCGGCCTACACCAACGGCGTCGTGACGCCCCACGCCGCGTTCCTGGGCCTGCGCTATGCGCCGCGGGCCGCGATGGACGACCTCGCGCGGCTCGCGCACGATTTCCCGGGGCTGTACGGGCCCTACGGCTTCCGGGACAGCGTCAACGTCCAGACCAAGGCGGTCTCGGGCTCCTATCTCTCCCTCGACCAGGGCATGATCATGGCGTCGCTGGGCAACGCCCTCGGCGGCGACGTCCTGCGCCATGCCTTCGCCGGGCCCGAGGAGGAACGTGCGCTGCGGCCGGTCATCGGCATCGAGCAGTTCACCACGTCGGGCGGCCGCTAGGCGGCAAGCGTAGGGTCTCACCATGGAGAGTCCGACCTATGGCCTCATCGTCCACGCCGAGGAACGGCCGGTTCTGGCGCTGGCGTTGAAGGTCTTCCGCGACGGCCTCGGTCACGAGGAGCATCGCATCGCCGCGATCGCCGACGAGGTCGTCGGGGAGCTGAACGAGAACGGCGACCCGTTCACCGTCACCCTCGACGCCGCCATGATGAAGGTGACGTGGAGTGCCCTGCACATGCTGCTCGACGACACCGTCCGGGGCCAGCGGGACGATCGCGAGCACCTCCACGCCCTGCTCCACCGCCTCCCGGGCGAGCACGACATCCGCGCCATCGACCTCGACGAGGAGCTCGAGCGGCGCGCTCGCAGTTCCGTCAGCGAGGGTGGCTGAGCACGTTGATGACCTTGCCTGTGGGATCGCGCACGAAGAACCGCCGGACGCCCCACGGCTCGTCGGTCAGCGGGTGCAGGATCTCGTAGCCGAGGCGCCGGGCCTCCGCGTGCACCGCGTCGACGTCGTCGACCTCGATCGAGGCGTCGGGCTGCACCGCCGCGCCGGCGTCCTGACGCATGACGCTGATCTGCGTGGCCGGCCGGCCGGGCGCCGCGAACGTCACGATCCACCCGTGGTCCATCGCGACCTCGAGGCCGAGCACCTCCACGTAGAACTCGCGGCTGGCGCCCGGATCGGCGGCATGGAAGTCGCAGACGATGCGCCGGACCGACATCAGCGGACGGTGTAGGGCCCGGTCGGCTCGGCGTGGTAGCCCTTGGCGCCGACGGCGAGGGCAAGCTCGCTGCGAGGGTCCTCCCCGCGCTCGAGCCGATCGAGGGCGTGGCGGAAGTCGTAGCGCGGCGACCAGCCGAGGTCGCGGCGCGCGCGGGCGTTGTCGTAGACCCGCTCGATGCTGGGAAACAGGCGCCAGCCCAGCCGGTCGTAGAGCCTGGCGACGTCGGGAAACCGGCGCTCGACGACCGCGGGCGCGTCGGCGCGCAGCTCGGCCAGGTCGTCGCGCGCGAACGGCGTGGTGGCGCTGATGATGTAGCGGCCGAACCCGAGCTCCGGGGCCCGCTCGAGCGCCAGGCGATGGGCGGCGACGACGTCCTCGAGATCGGCGCGGCGGTACAGCAGCTCGTTGACCTTCAGGTTGGTGTCGTCGTAGGCGGCGCGGACCTCGTCGCGATCGTCGCCCTCCGGGAAGAAGCGCGAGGTTCGCAGGATGAGGCACGGCAGCCCGTGATCGCGCCAGACGAGCTCGCACAGCGCCTCGGCCGACGTCTTCGTCGCGCCGTAGATGTTGCGCGGCACCGCGACGACGTCCTCGGTGATCCACGTCGCCGGGTCGCCGTCGCGAGGTGTGAGCGCCCGGCCGAACGCGCTCGTGGTGCTCGTGAACACGAACCGCCCGACGCCGGCGGCCACCGATTCCTCCAACAGGTTCAGCGTGCCGGTGACGTTCGTGTCGACGAAGTCCTGGCGGCTGTGCGAGCCGACGTGAGGCTTGTGGAGCGTCGCGGCGTGCAGGACCGCGTCGACGCCGGCCAGCGACCGGCGGACGAATCCGCGGTCGGCGATCGACCCGACCGCGTCGGTGTACGGCCCGTCGAGCAGGTCGGCGCCGACCACGTCGGCACCGTCGGCGCGCAGCACGCGCATCAGCGCCTCGCCGAGATGCCCCGAGCTGCCGGTCACCAGGATCCGCATGGGGGCTACTCATAGCAGCCCGGCGCCGAGACGCCCGCGCGCCCTGCCGGGTCGTGGATACTGCGACGCACCAGAACCCGGCAGGTCTTTCAGACCGAGGAGCACCATGACGTTCGTGCAACCGATCCCCGAGGACGACGCGTCAGGCGAGCTGGCGGCGCTGTATGACGCCCAGCGCGGGCCGCAGGGGCACGTCCCCAACCACACCCGCGCGTTCTCGCACCGCCCGGCGGTGTACGTGGCCTGGCAGCAGCTCAACGCCGCGATCAAGGGGGGCATGGACGAGCGGCGCTACGAGCTGGCGACCGTCGCGGCGGCCCGCCGGCTGCGCTCGAGCTACTGCGCGCTGGCCCACGGCGCGATCCTGGCCGACAAGTTCCTCGGTGCCGAGGCCGTCAGCGCCCTGGTCGCCGACCACCACGCTGCGGATCTGGACCCCATCGACGTCGCCGTGATGGACCTGGCCGACCAGGTCGCCCGGGACGCCACCTCGGTCACCCAGGCCGACATCGACCGGCTACGCGCCCTCGGCCTGTCAGACGCCGACGTGTTCGACGTCATCGCCGCCGCCTCGGCGCGCTGCTTCTTCAGCAAGGCGCTCGACGGGCTCGGCACCCAGGCCGACGCACGGTTCGGCGAGCTCGAGCCGGCGCTGCGCGACGCGCTGACCGTCGGGCGCCCGATCGCCGAGCGGTGAGCGGCGCGAAGGAGGCAGATAGGGTCGCGCCGTGACCTTTCGCGCGATCCGCCCCGACCAGTTCGAGTGGATCACGCGGGACCACGCGCCGGGCGAGGCGGCCCGCCATGTCGCCGAGCTGAGCGAGCCGGCCGGCTTTGCCCACACCCGCGCGAACGTCTGGCGCTACGAGCCCGGCGCCAAGGGGCGCCGCCATCGGCACGTGTCCCAGGAGGAGACGTTCGTCGTCCTGGCGGGCACGCTGTCGATGTACCTCGGCGACCCGCCGCAGCGCGAGGACGTGCGCACCGGTGGACTCATCCACGTCGAGCCGGGGACACCGCTGCAGACGGTCAACCACGCCGGCGAGGACCTCGTCCTCTACGTCTACGGCACCCCGCCCGAGGACGAGCACGCCGAGTTGCTGGACTCGGCGCTGTAGTCAGCGGTCGGTGTCGGCCTCGTGCTCGCCGGCGAGCGGATCGCCGGTGACGGCGGCGCTGGGGAGCATGCGGCCAGTGACCGGGTCCCGCAGCAGCTGATCGTCGTCGACGCCGGCGTGAACGGCCGGCTCGAACTTCTTCTGGTCCTTCTTGGCCTGCTTCTCCGCGCGGCGCTCGCGGATCTTGTTCTCACGGTTCATCTTCGCCATCGTGGTCTTCTTCTTGCCGCTGGAGGCCATGGTCTTCCGTCCCTTCGTGAGTTCGAGGCGCGTCGCGGACGCGCAGGCTGGTTGTCACATGGCTCCCTTGCGACAACGACGGAGGGCCCGCAAGCGCGGGCCCCCCAGGTGCTGCGTGAGATCAGTGGATCTAAATGACCTGGACGTTCGCGGCCGCGGGGCCCTTGGGACCCTGCTCAGCGTCGAAGCTGACCTTCGCGCCCTCGGCCAGCGACTTGAAGCCGCTGCCCTGGATCGCGTTGTGGTGGACGAACAGGTCCTTGCCGGCGTCGTCGGGCGTGATGAAGCCAAAGCCCTTGTCGTCGTTGAACCACTTCACGGTTCCTGTAGCCATCTCGGTTCTCCTCCTGAAGATATGTGCACTGCGAACGCGGAGGTGCTGAGAGGCAACGACTGCGGAAACGCCGGACACTCCGGTGGTCGAGCGGTTGCCCGGCCTGTCCGAGGAGTGTAGCGCGCCCTCCGGCGGCACCTTCTGAGCGGGCGGTCCGGCGCGCCGACCCGATGGGCCGAGTCGGAGTCGAACCACGATGTCGGCCTCTGCCGGCTTGCCTGAGCGGCTTCCCGGTCCGCCGTTCCGGTGTGAAAGCCGGAATGCGCCGATCATGCCGCATACCCTGCTCGCATGACCCGGCATGTCGTCCCGGGCTCGGCGTACCTAAGCGCACTCTCATCCATCGCTCACTTTCGGGTCATCTTCGTCGTGCACGGTTGCAGACATGGGCGTTCTCCCACATCCATCCAGCACCCCAAGAGCCGCCGCCAAGCGCTCCGGCCTTGGAGGACCCGCCGGCAACGAGACGCTGACCCAGAGCACGGCTGCCGTGCTCACGCTGCTCCTCATCGCCGAAGGCGTGACGGTGCTGAACGTTGGCGGTCTGCTCGCCCTCCATATGTTCTTGGGGTTGGTCCTCATCCCGCCCGTGCTGTTGAAGATCGGGAGCACGAGCTACCGGATGGTGCGCTACTACACGGGCGCGAGGGCGTATCGCGAGAAGGGCCCTCCGGCGCTGCCCCTGCGGATGCTGGCACCGGTCCTCGTGGTCGCGACGATCGGCATCTTCGCCAGCGGCGTGGCGATGCTGCTCGCCGGCCATCGCTCCGACCTACTGCTCACGGTCCACAAGGCCAGCTTCATCGTGTGGGGCGTGGTATTCGTAGCCCACTTCCTGGCCTATGCGCCGCGAGTGCTGAGGTCTCTGCACTCCGACTGGGGAGCGGCGAGACGGACACAAGTCGCGGGCTCGTCGCTGCGGGCGACGCTCTTGGCAGCGACGCTGGGTGGCGGTGTCGCCCTCGCGATATCGCTACTGCCGCTCATCGCCGGCTGGCGCGGGCGGTTCTAGCTCGACGCCGGACTGTCGAAAGCTCCCTCACGCGGGATCCCGAGGACGAAGCGGGCGCCGCCCTCGGGCGATCGCTGCACCTTGACGTCCCCGCCATGCGCCTCGGCGATGGCGCGGACGATCGCGAGGCCGAGGCCCGCACCGCCTCCGTCGCGACCGCGCGCGGCGTCGAGGCGCGCGAAGCGGTCGAAGATGCGCCGCCGATCGGCCTCCGGCACGCCGGGCCCGTCGTCGTCGACGATCAGCTCCACGCGATCACCGTGCTCCTCGGCGCCCAGGCGGATGAGACCACCGGGCTCGGTGTGGACGACAGCGTTGCGCAGGAGGTTGCGCAACGCCTGGGTGATCCGGTCGGGGTCGGCGTCGACCACGAGCAGGGGCGTGTGGCCGAGCTCCCAGCGGCGATCGGCGGTGGGCCGCATCCCCACGATGACCTCCTGCAGCAACTCGGCCAGGTCGATCGGCGCAGCGCGCACGAAGCCTGCGTCGTCTGCGTGAGCGAGAACCAAGAGGTCTTCGACGAGACGCTTCATGCGGTCGATCTCGGCGCGCGCCACGCGCTCGACGTGGCGAACCTCCTCGGCAGCCGGATGCTCGTCCATCGCCAGAACCTCGAGCTGGCCGCTGAGGATCGTCAGCGGCGTACGCAGCTCGTGCGACGCGTCGGCCAGGAACGCGCTCTGGCGCGCGAAGGCCTCCTCGAGCCGGTCGAGCATCTGGTCGAACGAGCGGGCGAGGACCCGCACCTCGTCGTGGCGGCCCGCAAGCTCCATGCGCGGGCTGAGATCGCCCTCGTCTACGCGCTGGGCCACACGCGCCATGCGTCGCAGTGGTGCGGCGACGCGCGAGGCGACCAGCAGTCCTCCGAGCAGCGCACCGAACATCCCCAGCGCCCCGGCCAGGAGGAAGGCCTTCTGCACCGTGTGCTCGGCGCGCTCGATCGGCTCGGTCGGCTCGGCGACGCCGAAGCGCACGTCGCCGCCCACCGCGTGCGCCGTCGTGACCAGGAGCCTGACCGGGCCGATACCCGGCAGCAGGCGCTCGTGGAAGCCTGGGGCGCTGGCCAGGACCGCGCGTGCGGCCGCCCGCTCGCGTCGCCGTTCCTGCGGCCTGTCGTCGGGGTCGCCGATGCGGGTGTCCAGCAGCTCGGGCTCGTTGGTGATCGCAGCCTGCCCGGGCGGGACGACGAACACGACGTACGTTGTGGGCCGCGAGGGCTGATGCTCGATCTCGTCGCGCGCCTGGCCGGCGATCGTCG
>JAWVGD010000461.1:0-3649 GCA_033855515.1 Baekduia sp. | reverse complement strand
CCGCGCGTCCTGCTGCTGGACCAGCCGACCCAAGGCGTCGACGTCCGCGCCCGCGAGCAGATCTTCGCCGCCATCCGTGCTGCGGCGGCGAGCGGCACCGCGGTCCTGTGCGCGAGCGCCGACTACGACGAGCTCGCCTCGCTCTGCGACCGCGTGCTCGTCCTCGCCCGCGGCCGGGTCGTCCTCGCGCTCGAGGGCCCCGGCCTGAGCAAGGACGACATCGCCGAGAAGGTCCTGACCAGCACGTCCACGGCCGGGGTCCTGCGCACGGCAGCGCCGGACGCCGTGACCACGCCAACCATCTGAAAGGGACGGACGCGATGCCCGACATCCTCGTCATCAACCCGAACACCACCCAGGCCATGACCGACGACATCGGCCGCGGCGCGCGGGCCGTCGCCGCTTCCGACACGGTCATCGAGGCGATCAGCCCGGCCGCCGGACCGCGCTCGATCGAGGGCTTCACCGACGAGGTCCTCGCCTCCTACCACCTGGTCGACGCGGTGGCCTCCGCCCGCGGGAAGTACGACGGGATCATCATCGCGTGCTACGGCGACCCGGCGCTCGCGGCCTGCCGCGAGGTCGCAGACGTGCCGGTCGTGGGCATCGCCGAGGCGTCGTTCCACATGGCGTGCCTCGTGGCGCACAAGTGGTCGGTCGTCACGGTGCTGCCGAGGATCCTGCCGCTCATCGAGGAGGTCGTGCACCGCAACGGCCTCGAGCGCCGGTGCGCGTCGGTGCGCTCCGCGCCGCTGACCGTGCTGGAGATCGAAGCGGACCTCGAGCGGGCCAAGCGCCTGATGATCGTCGAGGCGGCCAACGCCGTGGAGGAGGACGCCGCCGAGGCGATCCTGCTGGGCTGCGCGGGCCTCGGCCCGCTCGACAAGGCCATGCAGGCCGAGCTCGGCGTCCCGGTCTTCGACGGGACCGCGTGCGCGGTCAAGCTCGTCGAGAGCCTGCTGGCCTACGGGGTGACGACGTCGCGGGTGGCCGCCTACCAGCGCCCCGAGCGCAAGGAGCTCGTCGACTGCCCCGCCAGCCTGGCCCCGATCTACGAGCGCCCCGCGGAGCCCACCGCGGTGTGACCCGGCCGCGCCGGGCGACCGGTGCGACCGACCTGACGACCTTCCGCGGCCCGGCCGCGGCAGCACCTTGCGGCCACGTGGCCGGCGAGCGATCACCAACGGGGAGTGGAGAGAGACATGCACGGAATCGAAGGAACCAGAAGGCTGGCCGTGCGGGGCACCGTCGCGGCCGGCATCGTGGCCTCGGCGTTCGGGCTCGGCGCCTGTGGCGGCAGCAGCAGCGCCGAGGAGTCCGGCGGAGCCGACACCGCGCGCGCGCAGCAGCTCGTCGCCAAGTACCAGAAGCCGCCGACCTTCACGGCGCCCGGGCCGGCCTTCGACGCCGTCAAGGGCATGAAGGGCAAGAAGATCATGGGCATCGGGGTCACCGATCAGATCCCGCTGGTCAAGGAGATCGAGACCGAGATGGCCACGCAGGCCAAGCGCATCGGGTTCACGTTCACCCATTGGCAGACCCAGGGCAAGCCCGACCAGTGGGTCCAGGGCATCAACACCGCGATCGGCCAGAAGTACGACGCGATCGACCTCCTCGGGATCGACCCCAAGCTCGTCAAGCCGCAGATCGACCAGGCCCGCGCGGCCGGCATCAAGGTCATCTCGAGCCACCTGGCCGGCTTCGGCTGGAAGATCCCGTCCTACATCGACGGCGCGGTGCGCCTGCCCTACCGCGAGGTCGGCAGGATCCTGGCCGCGCAGAGCATCGTCCAGAACAAGGGCAAGGTGAACGCGCTGGCCGTGGTCGCCAACGACCTGGCCTCGTCGGAGGACGTCGTCGCGGGCCTGCGCGACGAGTTCAAGGCCGACTGTCCCGACTGCAAGCTGACGGTCGTCAACGTCCCGTCGACGCAGTGGACCACCGGCGTGCAGAACGAGGTGTCCTCGGGCATCCAGCGCGACCCGAACCTCAACTACCTGATCCCGATCTACGACGCCATGACCCAGTACGCGGTCGCCGGGCTCGCGGTGGCGGGCAAGGCCGGCAAGATCCCGATGGACACGTTCAACGGGACGCCGTTCGCGCTCGACCTCGTCCGCGAGGGCAAGGTGGCGATGAACATCGGCGAGAGCGAGGCGTGGATCGCCCGCGCGATGCTCGACGCCAACATGCGCGCCGCCATGGGCCAGCCGGTGCCGGACACGACCTATGACAAGGCGCCGCTGCTCGTCTTCACCAAGGACAACGTCGCGACCGCCGGGGTGCCCGCCAAGCAGTCCCAGGGCTACGGGGATGCATGGCAGGCCGGGTTCGACGCGCTGTGGGGGCTGAAGTGAGCGCGGACGCCGGGCCGGCGACCGTCGAGCGAGCCCCGATCGAGGAGCCGCCCGCGCGTTCGCGCGGGCGGCTCAGCCCCGCCAAGGCGGTCGCGCGCTTCGGGCTCGTCGCGGCCTGGGTCAACGTCATCGCGGTGTTCGGGGCGCTGCGCCCCGACACGTTCATGACGAGCGCGAACTTCTCGACGATCCTCGGCTCGCAGGCCGTGCTGGTCGTCCTGACGCTCGGGGTCACGCTGGTGCTCACCACCGGCGACTACGACCTGTCGATCGGCGGGACGCTGTCGCTGTCGGCGATGCTCATCGCGGTCCTGAACGCCAAGCACGGCTGGCCGATCGGGGCCGCCATCGTGGTGGCCCTGGCGGCCGGCGCCGCCGTCGGGGCGGTGAACGGCATGTTCGTCCTCGTCTTCGGCGTGGACTCGTTCATCGTCACGCTCGGAACCGGGACCGTGCTGCAGGGCATCGTGTTGTGGATCAGCGACTCGACGACGATCAGCGGCGTGTCCAACACGCTGGTCGACGCGGTCGTCGGCAACAGCCTCCTGGGCGTGCCGATCGCCTTCTACTACGGCCTCGTGCTGTGCGTGGCGCTCTGGTACCTCTTCGAGTACACGGCGCTCGGGCGGCGGATGCTCTTCGTCGGCCGTGGCCGTCGCGTGTCGCGGCTCAGCGGCATCGACGTCCGCCGCGTCCGCTGGGGCGCCCTCGTGGCCACCGGCGTCATCAGCGCCTTCGCCGGCGTCCTGTACGCCGGGACCACCGGCGGCGCGGACTCCACGTCGGGCGCGTCGTTCCTGCTGCCGGCGTTCGCGGCGGCGTTCCTCGGGGCGACCAGCATCGTCCCCGGCCGGTTCAACCCATGGGGTTCATTCGTCGCCGTCTACTTCCTCGTGACTGGGATCACCGGGCTGACCCTTTTCGGGATCCAGTCGTGGGTGCAAGACATGTTCTACGGCGGCGCTCTCGTGCTGGCCGTCACCTTTTCGCAGATGGGCCGCCGGCGCGAGGAGCGCGACTCCGGCATGCCAGCGAACTAGGGGGAAGGCGGGCGTATATGAGGACCACGACTTCCTCGGTGCCGATCGTCGTCGCTCTGCTCACCGCACTCGCTGCGGGCTGCGGAGGAGGCGATGGGAACGAGGCTGCGGACCGTACGAACACGGGCCGGTCGAGTGCCTGCGACCTCGACCACGTGGCGAAGCAGATCGAGAGCCAGAAGGGGATCGCGGCCTGGGAGTACCCAGGGCTCCCGTTCGACGCCAGGAAGGCGGCCGGGAAGACGATCTTCA
>JAWVGD010000460.1:0-2702 GCA_033855515.1 Baekduia sp. | reverse complement strand
GACGACGTGCCAGGCCATGGCTCGAGGCTAGCCCCACGCGGCGGTCGAGGCCAACCGCACGCGTTCGCGCGTGCGGTCAGACGCCGATGACGGTGAAGCGGCCGACGAGCTCGTCGAGCTTGGCGGCGATGCCGGTTCCGGTCGGTCGATCGGCCTGGATCTTGAGCGCCCGCGCGCCTAAACGGCGCGGCTGAGCACGAGGGCGGACCACTCGGCGCTTTGGCGCCGAGCCGTCTCCCGCAGCCCGTGGAGGACGAACGCCGCGGCGATCTCGTCGGCCTCGTGCGCGAGCAGCCCGGACGCGATCAGCCTGCCCGGCGGCTCGCCGTCGAAGCCCGCCCGCGCCACGCACAGCAGCAGCGGGCGCAGCAGGTTGGCGAGCACGAGCGGCGCGGTCGGGACCGGGCCGCCGCGGATGAGGTCGAAGCGCTCGACGGCGACCTCCACCCCGTTGACGTCCGCGTTCTCGGCCGTCGCACGGACGGACTCGGGCTCGTGGTCGATGCCCGCCACCGGCCCCCACCCCAGCTTGGCGGCAGCGATCGCCAGGACCCCCGAGCCGCAGCCGAGGTCCATGACGGCGGTCGGCGGGTCAGGGTCCGCCGCCTCGGCCAGCAGCTCGAGGCACAGGCGCGTGGTGTGATGCGCGCCGGTCCCGAACGCCTGCCCGGGATCGATGCAGAGGTCGAGCAGGCCGTCGCGCGCGGGCTCCCACGGCGGGCGCACGTACAGCCGCCCGGCGATCTCGATCGGCCGGTGAAACGCGCGCCAGCGGTCGGCCCAGTCGTCGGCGACCTCCGTGGTCACCACGTCCACGAGCGCCCCGCCCGCGGCCGCGCGGAGATCGGGGAGGCCGGGCAGCTCGCCCGGCGCGCCGTAGACGGCGTACTCGACGATCGCGCCGCCCTCCAAATCGGTCTCCTCGACCCCGCCCGGGGCGAGCTCCAGGAGCTCGGCGAGGACGACGTCGGCGTCCTCGCGCCGGACGCGGACGGCGAGCCTCAGCATGCCGAGAGGACCAACTACTTGTGGAACAGCCGGCGCAGCTTGCCGACCATCGACTCGTCGTCGGCGCGGAGCTGCTCGGCGGTGACCGACTCGGCCAGGCTCTCCAGCAGCGTGCGCTGCTCGCCGGTCAGCCGCCGCGGGATGACGACGTTGGCGACGACCCGCAGGTCACCCGTGACGTGCCCGCGCGCGCTGCGCCGCAGCGCCGGCATGCCCTTGCCCTTGACGCTCAGGACCGTCGCCGGCTGCGTGCCCGCGGGCACCTCGACCTCGACGGGTCCGTCGGGATGCTCGATCGACAGCGTCGTGCCGAGCGCGGCCAGCGGCGCCGCGACGTCGGCCACCGTCACGAGGTCGTCGCCGTCACGCAGCCAGCCCTCGCCGAGGGCGACCTGGACCACCACGTAGAGGTCGCCGGGCGGGCCGCCGTGCTCCCCGGCGTGGCCCCGACCCGAGACGCGGATGCGCTGCCCGTCGGCGATGCCGGCGGGCACGTCGATCTCCAGCTCGCGACGGCCGACGACCAGCCCGCGGCCGTCGCAGACGTCGCAGGGCTCCTTCGGGACGCGTCCGTCGCCGTGGCAGACGTCACAGGCCACCTGGCGGACGACCTGCCCGAACGGCGAGCGGGTCACGGCCTGCAGGATGCCCTGGCCGCCGCAGCGCTCGCAGGTCTCGATCGGCGTTCCGGGCTCGGCGCCGTTGCCGTTGCAGTGCTCGCAGCGATCGATCGCCTCGAAGGCGACGTCGACCTTCGCGCCGCGGAACGCCTGCTCGAGGTCGATGTCGACGGCGACCGCGACGTCCTCGCCCTGCCGCGGCCCCGTCCGCGCGCCGCCGCCGAAGCCGCCGCCGAACGAGCCGCCGAAGAACGCGTCGAAGAGGTCGGTGATCGAGCCGAAGCCGTCGAAGTTCGGGGCCTGGCCGCCGGAGCGCAGCCCGTCGTGGCCGTAGCGGTCGAACGTCGCGCGGCGATCGGCGTCGCTGAGGATCTCGTAGGCCGTCGCGGCCTCCTTGAACTTCTCCTCTGCGTCGGGGTCGTGCTTGTTGACGTCGGGATGCAGCTCCCGCGCGAGCTTGCGGAACGCCTTCTTGATGGTGGGCTCGTCGGCGTCGCGGGCGACGCCGAGGATCTCGTAGGGGTCGCGGGGAGCGGTCGTGCTCATGGTCCGTATACGTCCTCGATGAAGCGCGACAGCTCATGGGCTGCTTCGCGCACGGAGCGGATGGCGCCTGCGTAGTCCATGCGGACCGGGCCGATGACCGACACGGTCCCCAGCTTGCGGGTGGGCAGGCCGTAGCCGGCGCCCACGACCGCGAGCGACTGCAGCGCCGGGGTCTGGTTCTCGGAGCCGATGCGCACCAGCACGTCGGGCTCCTGCAGGGCGGCGCGCAGGAGGCCGAGAAGGGTCGCGCGCCGCTCGAGCATGTGCATCAGGTCGTTGATCTGCGTGAGGTCCTGCACGCGGTGCTCGCCGATGAGGCGCGCGGCGCCGTCGACGTACAGGGTGTCCTCGGCGGTCGCGGCCAGGTCGGTGAAGACCGGCGAGAGCTGCTCCAGGAACGCGCGCTCGGTCCGCGACAGGCTGCTGTCGGACAGGCGCAGGTGCAGCATGCGCGCGCCGAGGCCGACGCCGGCCAGCCGCTCGTCCAGGAACTCGCCGGCCCACGACGCGAGGCCGGGATCGACCGGG
>JAWVGD010000459.1:0-4003 GCA_033855515.1 Baekduia sp. | reverse complement strand
GAGCGGAGCCCTTCGCGTTGGACTCCTCGCACCGGACGGAACTGGTCCTGTCGGTCAGTCGCTGCGGGGGTTAGCGTTCGGGCCGATGCCCGACCTGCGCGCGATGGACGCCGGCCTCGACGGTTATGCGTGGCTGCCGCGGATGATCGACAAGTCGCGTGCGGCCGCCGCCGGCACGCTCGGTGACGCCGTGCATCCATGCCCCGTGGACCGGCGCTGCCTCGCGCTGCTCGGGATCGACGTGGAGACGTTCGGCGCCGTGGTCGCGCGGTCGGCCGACGACGCGGAGGTGCTCGCCCGATTGCGCACCGCCGGGATCGCGCCGGCCGAGGCGGCATGGTTCGACGCGCCGGCGTGGGAGGACGCGCTGCAGGAGATGGTCTGGCGCTCGGATGGCGAGACCATCAGCGACCGCGCGGCCCGCAACGTGGTGATCCTGCACGCAGAGGATGCGGTGACCGTGACCTGGTCGCGGTACTCCACCGGCGAGCGGGGGCCTGATCTGCACCTGCATCGCGCGCACACCGACGCGTTCTACGTCCTCACAGGCGCGCTGCGGTTCGCGCTGGGTCCGGAGGGCGAGCGCGTGGTGCGCGCGCGGGCCGGGACGTTCGTGGCCGCGCCGGCGGGGGTCGCGCACAGCTTCATGAACGATCAGGCCGACGACGCGACGTGGCTGAACATCCACACGCCGGACGCCGGCTTCGCGGCCTTCCTGCGCGGCGCCCGCGACGGGCGGACGCTGCCGCTGGACTCCTTCGACGTTCCGGCGGAGACCGGCGGTGACGGCGGACGGCCCGCCACGGAGGCGATCGTCGTGGCGCCGGACGCGGACGAGGGCGTGTCGTACGACGGGCCGGATCTGCGCGTGGTCGCCGACCGGTTCCGGGTGGACATCGTGGTGCCCGGCGCCACGGCGCCCGTGTCGTATTGCCGGATCTAGGGGAACGCTGGCCCAGAGGGCCAGGTTCCCTTGCGGGTGTTCGCCCAGAGGGCGAAACCCGCGGCCCGTTACCGACCCAAGGTCCCGGAAGGAGGTCGATGGCGTGACGGATTCCTGGCCGACGTTCCGCGTGACCCACTGGCGACAGGACTAGGGAGGTCACGCGCGGGCACCCGGATGCGAGCGCCGTAGGCGGGTGCAACGGTCTCGTCGTACTCTGCTGATCGCGGAAAGGTCGGGACATGATGGCTCCAGCGTCGATGGCATCGGGTCAGGACCCGACCGCGATCACGGCGACCGACTGGGAGCGGCGGATCGACGACCTGAGCCGCCGGCTCCGTGAGGTGCAGGCCGAGCTCGCCTTCGCCGAGCAGGAGCTCGAGCGGGTCCGCGATCCCGGCAGGCCCCCGATCCGGCTGGTGCCCGAGCGCGGCGACGCTCCGACGCGCGAGCTCGAGGAGCTCACCAGCCCGGCGCCGTCGCGTCCGTCGCTCGAGGTGCTCGGACGCGACGGCGGGCGCTTGCACGTCGGGGGGCGCACGATCGAGCTCAGCCGCCGTCACACGGAGATCGTCGTGCTCCTGGCGAGGAACCCGAACGGCATGACCACCGAGCAGCTCGCCGTGGCCCTCCACGGCGAGGCGGGGCGGCCGGCGAGCGTGCGCGTCGAGCTGTGCCGTCTGCGCAAGATCGCGCCGGAGATCCTCAGCGACCGCAACCGCGTCATGCTCGAGATGGAGGCGGACTTCCTCATCGTGCAGCAGCTGTTGCGCGCCGGTCGACCGCTCGAGGCGGCGCAGCGGTACCCCGCAGCGCTGCTGCCCGGCTCCGAGGCGCCCGGCATCGTCGACGCGCGCGACGAGCTGGACGCGTGGATGCGCTCCGCCGTGATGACCTCCGACGATCCGGCCGCGCTCTGGGCCTGGCTCGAGAGCGGCTCGGGCTGGGACGACGCGCTGGCGTGGAAGCGCTTCCTGGCGGACCTCGACTTCGCCGATCCGCGGCGTCCTCTGGCCGTGACCCGGCTCGCCCGGCTGCGCACCGCGCTGACCGTCGTCCGCTGACCGTCGTCCGCTGACCCGCGCGCGGAGCGCGACGGCGACCGACGTCCTCACGTGCGAAGACCCCGGCAGGGGGAACCGGGGTCTTCGCTGTTGTCCCCACGGGTCACTTGCGGGGCGGCGGTCCGCCGCGAGGAGGGTGGCGGACCGCTGGCTCGTACGTCCGCTCCACATGTCGGCCGGAGCGGAACAGTCCTCGCCACCAGCGATGGTGACCGGTCGATCCCGTCCTGTCGTCGGCCGCCGGAGGGAACTTCGCCCTACTCCGCAGGGCGTAGCGCCGGCGCGGCGCGCACCGAGGGAGACGGCGAGCCGGCGCGCCGTTCGCCGTGGGTCCAGGCGTGGACGTGCCGTGGGGCCAGGCGCCGACCGCGCGGTCATGGCGAAAATGTCTCCGAATGCACGCCATGACAAGACGACCGGGCCGGACCACGACCATCGTCGCGGCCCTCGCCGCGCTCGCCGTGCTCGCCCCTGGCATTGCGCCGGCCGGCGCGGTGACGATCCCCTCCGGTGGCTTCGCCCTGCCTCTCGGCCTCCTGTCCTCCGGCGCGACGCCGGCGTTCGGCGCGGTGCCCGTCGCCACCGATCCGAACGGCGTCTCGCAGGGCGCGTGCAACACCCAGATCGGCGCCGAGGGCCAGGGCCCCCCGGGCAGCATCGAGGACAAGGTGTGCATGGGCGCAGGCCTGTCCTTCATCGGTCCATCCATCGGTCAGATCGCCTCGGTCGTCGGCCCGACGACGATCGGGCCGGCGTTCATCGGCACCTCGGTCGCGTCCGCGGGTGGGAACGTCGTCATCGGTCCGTGACGCCCTGACCCGCGAGGGGCTCAACACCCTCGGCCAGAGCCAACGGCTCCATGGGACAGGTCACCGCAACTCGCACGGGAACGAGGATCCGCGTTTCCGCGTTCCCGCCGGCAGGATCGGAGACGGGGCGCCCCGCTGACAATGGCAGCCGGCCGGACCGGCTGCCCGAGGAGGACACACCCACATGAGGCCGACCCTGAAGCGCCTCGCGGCCCTGGCCGCCCTTGGGACGTTGGGCGTCGCCGGCCCGCTGGCCGGCGCGAACGCGGCCACTGCGGCCGACCTCTATCCGCTTCCCATTCCTCATCTCATGACGGGCGGGTCCCCCAACGCGGGGGCGGGGATCGCCGCGAGCGCGGCGACCCCTCCCGGCCCGGCTGCGCTGAGTCCGCTGCCGCTCGGCCTCACGTTCGTGCCGCCGAGGGTCGGGCCGCTCAGCGTGGACATCGCCCCGACGGTCCTCAACGGCCAGGTCACCGATCCCGGGCTGCACGTGGTGATGCCCGGCGCGTCGGTGCCGTCGAACGCCTGGACGCTGCCTCCGATCAGCCGGCCGCCGGCCGGATGAGCTCCGGCGGTGGTCCGGCGCGATTCCTGGAGGTCCGAGCCCGGCGACCGCGACCAGCGCGGTCGGAGGACCGCCTGATGGAGCAGAACCCGTGGCTGGCCATCGACGCCGCCACGCCGCCGCTGGCGCGCGCACAGCGGCTGCGCCGCGCATGGGAGAGCTTCGTCCACGAGGGCCGGCTGGAGGAGGTGCGGCCGCCGATCGCCGAGTCCTGGCAGCGCTCGTACGCCGCCGGGGTGGACCCGCTGGGGCCGCGCGTCGCTCCGGCGCTCGCCGACGCCGACGAGGCTGCGGCCCGCTGGAAGACCCATCCGCTTGTGACGGCGGCACCGCTCATCCGTGGCTGCCTCTCGTCCACCGCCGTCGCCGCGGGCCACCTCATCGCCGTCAGCGACACGGACGGGATGCTGCTCTGGATCGAGGGCCCGGCCCGCCTCCGGTTCGAGGCCGCCGACTCGATGAACTTCACCGAGGGCGCCGGATGGAGCGAGAGCGCGGCCGGCACGAACGGCATCGGCACCGCGCTCGCTGCCCGCCACGCCGTCCAGGTCTTCGCCGCCGAGCACTTCAACGAGGGCCTCCACCCGTGGACGTGCGCCGCTGCGCCGGTCCACGATCC
>JAWVGD010000458.1:0-3036 GCA_033855515.1 Baekduia sp. | reverse complement strand
GTGGCGTCCTCGGGCACCATGCGCGGATCATAGGGTGCGCCGATCGGTCACCCTCTGGGGCTCGATGACCGTCCTCGTCACCGGAGCCAGCGGCTACGTGGGAGCTGCGCTGATCCCCAGGCTGCGCACCGCGGGCCTGCCCGTGCGCGCGTTCGCCCGCGACCCGGCGCGGGTCGCGGCGGCGGGCGTGACCGATCCCGGCGTCGAGATCGTCACGGGCGACGCCGTCAGCGGCGCCGGCCTGGACGCCGCGCTGGACGGCGTCGACGTCGCCTACTTCCTCATCCACTCCATGGAGGCCGCCGCCGGGCAGGACGGCTTCCGCTCACGCGACCGGCGCGCCGCCGAGCAGTTCGCCCAAGCCGCCCGCAAGGCGGGGGTGCGCCGCGTCGTCTATCTCGGCGGCCTGGTCCCGGCGACCGGGATGGCCTCAGACCACCTCGCCAGCCGCCTGGAGGTCGAGCAGGCGCTGCTGGAGGCCGCGCCCGAGGCGCTCGCGCTGCGGGCCTCGATCGTCATCGGCGCCCGCTCGCGCTCGTTCCGGTTCCTCGTGCGGCTGGTCGAGCGCGTGCCGGTCATGCCGCTGCCGGCGTGGCGTGAGAACCGCACGCAGCCCATCGACGGGCGCGACGTCCTGAGCTACCTGCTGGCCGGCGGGCAGTCGCCGGCCGTCGACGGCCCGATCTCGCTCGACATCGCCGGGCCCGACGTCGTCTCCTACGGCGAGCTGGTGGAGCGCATCCGCGACAGCCTCCTGGTCGGCCGCACGCCGGTCCGCCTCGGCTTCAACCTCACCCCGGTCGCCAGCCGTGTCGCGGCCGCGATCGCCGGCGAGGACCATGCGCTCATCGGCCCGCTGATGGAGGGCCTGGAGGGCGATCTGCTCCCCCGCGACGAGCGCGCCCCCGGGCTCCTCGGCGTCCGCCTGCACCGCCTCGATGCCGCGATCGAGCGCGCCCTGCGGGAGTGGGAAGCCGTCGAGGAGCTCGCTGCCCGTTAGGGTCTGGCCGCGTGAGCGACGTGTCCACAACGATCGACATCGACGCGCCGGTGGAGGACGTCTGGCGCACGGTGATGGACCCCACGCGCCTCGGCGAGTGGGTGACCATCCACCGCAAGCTCGTCTCGCACTCCGATGACGAGATGGAGCAGGTGCTCTGCCTGCGCGGAGCCAACTTCAAGGTCAAGTGGCACCTCGCCGACCGCACGGCCCCGCATCACGCCACGTGGAAGGGCCGCGGACCGGCGCGCTCGCACGCCGAGACGGAGTACCGCCTGTCCGACAACGGCCGTGGCGGCACGCGCTTCGACTACCGCAACGAGTTCAAGGCGCCGCTCGGCCCGCTCGGGGCGATGGCCAGCCATGCGTTGGTCGGCGGGCTACCGGCCAAGGAGGCCAACGCGTCGCTGCGGCGGCTCAAGGCGCTCATGGAACGTGGCCGCGAGTAGGCCCCAGGGCCAACCCCTACAAGATCGCGTGGACGCCGCCTGCGCCCACGCGCGCCTCGCGGAGCTGGACGCCCTCGGCGCCGCCCTCGCCCTGGCACCGGACCGCGCAGCGCAGCGTCGCCCGGCGGTCGCGGAGGATCGCGTCGACGATCTCGGTCGCCCGGGCCGCGGCGGTGATCGGGCCGGCGCCGTCGACCGCGGCGCCGATCACGTGCGAGCGCGGCAGGCGGGTGCCGTCCAGCACGCGCTCCACGTCGGCCACCGGCGTGGCGGTCGCGAGCACGATCACCGCCCCGGCGCAGCGGGCGGCCAGCTGCCGGGTCGTCTCGTCGTCGACGAGGTCCAGGACCACCAGGTCAGCGCCGGCCGCCTGCGGCCAGCCGCCGGCCGACACCCGTGGCTCGTAGCGCAGCGCGGTCGCGGCGCTCGCCAGGTCCCCGGCGAGGGCCTCGGGCCCGTCGAGCAGCACGAGCGCGGCCAGGTCCAGCTGGGCGATCAGCAGCGCGGCGTACGCGCCGGTGGCCGTCTGGGTCGTGCACGTCACCTTGCGACGCATTGACCGTCAGCTTCCATCATGTGACACTCACTTCCAGTAATAGTTACTAGCACGAGGCGGGTCATGGCAGATTTTCTGGACGAGAAGCGGCGCGAGATGCAGGAGCGCCTCAAGGAGCTGCGGCCACTGGTGGACGAGTTCCATCGCCTTGAGGCCGCGGTCGCCGCGCTCGACGGCGTCAAGGCCGGCAGCGGCTCGGCACCGGCCCGTCGGCGCAGCGGCGGCGGAGGCGGATCCACCGGCGGCTCGGGCGGCAACGGCAACGGCCGGCGCGGGCGCCCGCGCGGCTCGGGCACGCGCGGCAAGCAGGCGCTGGAGCTCGTACGCACCAACCCGGGCATCACGATCCCCGAGATCGCCGAGCAGATGGGCATCCAGCAGAACTACCTCTATCGGGTGCTCCCCGGCCTCCAGAAGGACGGCCTCATCCGCAAGGAAGGCCGGGGCTGGCACCCGCTGGACGCGGCTTAGATCAAGCCGAGATCCTTGACGGCGTCGCGCTCGCCCTTGAGCTCGTCGACCGTGATGTCGATCTTGGACTGGGCGAAGTCGCCGACCTCGAGGCCCTCGACGATCTCGTAGCCGCCGCCGCTGGTGCGGACCGGGAAGCTGGAGACGAGGCCCTCTTCGACACCGTACTGGCCGCCCGACGGCACCGCCATCGAGCGGAGGCCGTCGGCGCCCAGCGCCCAGTCGCGGATGTGGTCGATGGCGGCGTTGGCGGCGCTGGCGGCGCTGGACGCGCCACGCGCCTCGATGATCGCGGCGCCGCGCTTGCCGACGGTCGGCAGGTACTCGTTCTCATACCAGCCGAGGTCCACCTTGTCGGAGGCCTGCTCGCCGCCGACCTTCGCGTTGAAGAGATCCGGGAACATCGTCGGGGAGTGGTTGCCCCACACGACGAGGTCCTGGACGTCGGTGACCGCGACGCCGAGCTTGGCGGCGAGCTGCGCGACCGCGCGGTTCTCGTCCAGGCGCGTCATCGCACTGAACCGGTCGCGCGGGACGTCGGGCGCGTTGTTCATGGCGAT
>JAWVGD010000457.1:0-6590 GCA_033855515.1 Baekduia sp. | reverse complement strand
CGGTGGGCGTCGGTGGCGGTCCGTGCGGGCCGGCTGCGGTGCGGGGTCTGTCGGCACCGACAGGGAGGCTGAGGTGTGCGGGCGCGTTCGGGCTTCCGTGGTCGTGGGTGCCGGGACGGGCGGGCGCGTTCGCTCGGTCGCTTGCGCGTGTGCGGGGCGCGTTCACGTGTCCATTGCCTGTGAACGCGCCCCACGCGACGTCGCGTCGCTCATACGCGCGTGTGCGGGGCGCGTTTACGTGTCCATTGCCGGTGAACGCGCCCCACGGCCGGAGCCTCTCACCCGCGCCCCCGCGCGAACAACCCCGCCACGTCGACATCATCGAGCAGGCTCACCACCTCCGGATCGCCCTCGTCCACCACCACCAGCCCGCTCCCCGGCCAGTACGGATGCGGCGGTCGGCCGCCGTGGAGCACGAGTGGCTCGTAGACCCAGCAGCCGGTGTTGGCCACGCGCGGGCGGCGGTCCTGGCCGGCCCACAGCGCCTCGTCGTCACCGGGCAGCGGGCCTGCGCGGTGGACGTGGCCGAAGAGGACCCAGTCGGCCTCGACGCCGAGGCGGTGGGTGACGTGGGCCAGCGCGGGGATGCTCGCGCGCTGCATCTGGACGCCGAGGAGGCGGGCGGTGAGCGGTGCGAGGCGGTGGGAGGGGAGGCGGCGCGGGTTGGGCATCGTCGCCGCGCGCAGGAGCTCGGCGGCGTCCTCGATCAGCAGCGCCAGCGGACGCGGGAGCGACCGCACCAGCTCGCTCTCCACGCGCGTCCGCGACGCGCGGCGGCGCCCCTCGTAGACGGACGGCCCGACGCGCTCGGCGGCCGTGCGGCCGAAGCGCTCCCGCGTCATGCCCCACGCCGATTCCGGCAGCAGGTGCCGATCGAGGTAATGGCCATGGGTGGCCCACACGCGCGACGACAGCCACACCCCCGGGGCATGGACACGGATCTGCGCCGGCGCCAGCCAAGAGGTCACGCGGCTCAGCCGCGGCGTCGCGTCGGGCGGCACCTGCGCGTCGACGGTCAGCGCCTCGCCGCGCGCACGGGTCCAGCGCTGCGTCAACGCGGCATCGTGGTTGCCGGGCACCAGGACGACCTCGCGCTCCGGCCCGAGTCGCGCGCCGATCGCGCGCAGCACCGGCTCGGCGGCGCGCATGACCTGATGCGGGCGGCCCTCGGCGAGCTCGATCGTGTCCCCCAGGAGGACGAGGCGGTCGACGTCGTCCAAGGCGGCGAGCAGCTGGTTCAGCGCCTCGGGATGGCGAAGGACGTCGCGACCGAGGCGGCTGCCGAGGTGGAGATCGGAGATGACGAGCGTGCGCACGTCAGTCCAGCGTAGGCGGCGGCTGCGGATCGACCAGCTCCCAGAGCAACGTCGACCAGCCGAAGGAGTGCGCGCCCATGCCGTAGCCCTGCCGCGCCTCGTAGTACTCGCGGAACCCCTCCCGGGCGACGACCGCGCTCAGCCGGGCTGCCAGCGCGTCGGCCTCATCGCCGAGCCCCAGCCGCCGCAGGCCCAGCGACACGAGCCACGCGCTGTTGACCCATGACGGCCCGCGCCAGTGGCGGTGGCGGCCCCACCAGGTCTCCCGCGAGGAGTGCGCCGGGTCGTCCAGGGCGACCGCGGGCAGCGGCACGCCGTCGGCGAAGCGCGGCGCGCGGAGCACCTCGTCGACGAGTCGCTGCGCGATCGCGTCGGGCAGGTCGGGCAGTGCCAGCGGCGCGAGCGTGTCCCAGGTGACGGGTCGCGCCGCAGGCGGCGTCGGCCGCCACGCGCCGCGCACGTCGTCGGCGAAGCGCCCACGGGCAGGGTCATAGAGCCGCTCGATCAGCGCGGGCGTCGGCGATGGCCGGCCGAGCGCCTGCTCGCTCAGCGACCACGCCACGTTGGTGAGCACCTCGCACACGACCGGCCGCCCGGCCGCCGCCACCCGCCGCGCGTCGAACCCCAGGCGCCGGTTGTGCGCGACCAGCAGCGGAAACAGCTGGCGCCCCTGCGCCATCCGGCCCCAGACGTGGTCGAACTTCGGCAGCGCGTCCAGACCCGACTCGTCGGGCTGGATCAACCACAACAGCCCGTCGTCCTCCAGCGCCCGATGCTCGCGCAACCAGGCGTGGTGCTGGGCGATGCGCGGCTCGGCCGCCGGGTCGCCGACCGCCCACGCCCACGCCCACGCCAGCAGCGGCGGCTGGATCGTCGACGTCATCAGGTCCGCGCGCGACGCGATGTTGTAGCGGATGGCCCGGCGCCAGTCCAGCGGCCGCGCCCACAGCACCGTGTGGCCGATGAAGCCGTCGGGACGCATGGCCGCGAGCAGCGTCTCGAGCTCGGCGCGCGCCCCCGCGGGGTCGAACCGCCGGCGCACGATGGCGTGGAAGCACGAGTCCCAGTACCACTGCCACGGGTAGCTTCGCGGGCTCGGGACCGAGAACGCGTAGTGCCGCCCGCGATAGTCGCCTTCGCGCCAGTTGCCGTCCAGCAGCGCCCGTGCGGCGCCGCCGACCTCGAACGCCGTCACCGGTGCTCGACGACCGTCTTCTTGGGGGCCTTGATGGTGATGGTGGCCGAGAACGGCGTGCCGTTGATGCGGATGGTCGCCTTGGTCCTCAAGCTCGCGTGGCGGCGCAGGTAGCTGCGGACCTTCGCGGCGACCGTGATCCGGAGCTTCACCTTGGTGCTCCTGGGCACGGTGAAGGCCTTGGTCCCGGCGGTCAGGACGCGCTTGCCGGCACCCGTGGTCAGCGCGACCGCGCGGGCGCTCATGAGCGTCACCGAGCCGGCCGTCGACGCCGGCGTCGCGACGAACGCGAGCGTGACGCGACCCTTGCTGTCGACGGTCACCGACTTCGGGACGCCGCGCAGGGTCGGCTTGGGGATCGAGAAGACCTGCACCTGCCCGGGGCCGGGACTCGTCCCCGCCCGGCCCGGCGGCGCGATCTCGCCCTGCCCTTGCGTCTGCGGCGGCGCCTGCGCCACGAAGGCCCGATCCTCGCCGGTCGCGACGACCGTCCCCTCGCGCAGCGCGACGGCGCGGTAGTGGTAGGTCTGGCCGGTGGTGAGCCCGCCGACGGGGATCGCGACCGCGCCCGCGGCGGCCGTCTTGACCGTCGTCGCGCCGTAGCGCGTGTCGGGCCCGATCTCGAACGCTGCGTCGGTGGACGTGCCGCCGGGCGTCACGGTCCCGGTCAGCGTCACCGACGTGGCATCCAGCGGCGTGGCCTCACCGGTCGCCGCGCTGGGCAGGGCGGGCGCCGAGGTCGAGCACGCGGGCTCATCGGTCTGGAGGCTCCAGCGGTCGAGCGTGCCCGAGTTCCCGGAGGTGTCGTCGACGATCCGCAGCGTCCAGGTGCCCCCACGGCTCTCGCCGTCGAAGGCGCCGAGCGACTGGTCGGGCTGGTAGGTCCCCGCGATCGGCGAGTGGTCGGTCGAGGCGCCGGTGACGTCCTGGATCGGGCTCGCCGCGTCGTCGTCGAGGACGATGTCGAGGTTCGCGCGGGAGCTCGGCCGCAGCGTCGGGCCGATGTCCTCGAAGAGGTCGACCATCGTGCCGGAGGGCGACGTGAGCCAGGCGTGCAGGTCACCGACCCAGCTGTGGGTCACGCCCAACGCGACGCGGAGGTCCCCGACCCGGCCGGGCGGGAGGGTCACCGTCGAGTCGACGCCGGCGCCGCGCCCCGTGTCGGGGATCGGCCGCGGGACGTCGGTGCTCGCGACCGTGCCGCTACCGGACCCCAAGGGAAGCGAGACCGGGACGGTCATCGCGCCCTGGTCGCTGGTGACCGACATCGTGAGCGCCAGCACGGTCGCGCAGCCGA
Source organism: Baekduia sp. (assembly GCA_033855515.1). GTDB lineage: Bacteria > Actinomycetota > Thermoleophilia > Solirubrobacterales > Solirubrobacteraceae > Baekduia. The sequence goes on along the minus strand of JAWVGD010000457.1, from coordinate 2,782 downwards.
CCGACGGCGTGACCGTGACGGCGAACGGCAGCCCGCTGTTGGACCGGTAGCCGACCGGGATCGTCCCGTAGCTCACCGACGCGTGGCCGACGACGACGCCGGGCGTGGAGGACGTCAGCGTCGCGCGGACGTTGGTGAGCGGCGCGTCGCCGGCGTTCTCGAGCGGGATGCGGACCCGGGCGGCCTCGCCGGGCTCCAGCGCCGCATCACCGTCGCCCAGCGGCGGCGGGCTCTGCACGTCGGGCGCGCCGGCGTCGGCGATCGGCGGCGTGACGAACGACGGCTCCCCGCGCGTCGCGCTCGCGCTCGTCGTCGCCGCGCCGTAGCCCATCCCGCGCTGGGCGAAGATCTGCCAGATCAGCGCCTGGTGCGTGCCGCCGCCGACCTGGTCGGCCTCGAGGATCGCGTTGCGCATGTCCAGGAACGACGGCTGCTTGGGCGACAGCCGCATGGCGCGCGTGATGAGCGTGCGCGCGGTGGCGCCGCCCAGCGTCCGCCGCAGGTCCCACAGCGTCTGCGACCAGATCTCGCCGTCGGCGTGGACCTCGAAGTACGGGTGCTGCGCGTCGCCGGCGAACAGCACGCGGCCAAGGTCGGCGAACGTCAGGCCGCCCGGGCCGGCGCTCGTGGTCCCCGGGCAGCGGGCGGACACGGCGCCGGGCGGGCAGTCCAGGGCGTCGGCGCGCAGGCGTGGCTGCGCGTTGTCGGTGGGGTACTCGCCGAAGACGACGTCGCCGGGAGCGGACCCGTCGGTGACGAGCCCCTGCTCGACGAGGTAGTCCATCGCGTAGTAGTCGCTCCAGCCCTCGCCCATCGCGCGCGACTGGCGGGCGACGAGGCCGTTGGCGAGGCCGTCGTTGCCGACGAGGCGGTTGGACAGCCCGTGGGCGAGCTCGTGGTAGATGATGCCGGCGTCGTCGCCTCCGTCGACGGCCGGGTACGGCGCGCGGAAGAGGTAGGACTGCAACTTGCCCGAGGTGCCGTCGGGCTTCGACGTGAAGCTCGAGTTGTTCGTGTCGCTGAAGTCGTCGACCTCGGCGAGCACGGGGTCGGTGCCCTCGAAGTTGTAGGACGAGGACGTGAAGCCGACCTGGTCGCGCAGCCAGTCGTGGAACTTGTTGGCGTAGTAGAAGACCTGGACGGCGACGCGGTCGGCGTTGGCGTCACCCGAGGAGGTACTCGAGCCGTCCCACGTGCACGGGGTCGTGAACAGGGTCGGGCAGGTCTGCCCGGCCGCCGGGGTGGTGACGAAGACGGGCGCGTACAGGAAGTCGCCGCCAGAGCTGGGGGTCGTCTCGTGGTCGCCACCCAGGCCGTCGGGGCTGCGGCGGTCGGCGTAGGCGTGGACGTTGGGGCCGATCAACCCCGCCGACGGCGTGGGCAGCCAGCCGTGCTGGTCGAGGTCGACGGTCTGCAGCGTGCCGCCCATCGGCGCGCCGGGATGGCGCTCGTAGACCCGGGCCGGGGAGACGAAGTCGGTCAGCGAACGGCGGGACAGCACAGCGCCCGTGGCCGCGTCGACGAGCACCTCGTAGGTGGCGGGCGCCTGGCCGGCGACGATGAGCTTCCACGCCAGGTGGTCGCCGCCCGGATCGGCGAGCGTGACGAGGCTCGCCTGGTCGCCGCCCGGGAAGGTGGTCGTGCGGACCGGGCCGGCCCCGACGTCGCCGGGCGCCCCGTCGGCCGCGACGCCGAGGTCGCGCTGGGCGGCGGCGCGCGCGGCGCCCGGGCCGAGCGGCGGGTCGGTGGACGGCGGCGCGAGGTCGTGCACCGGCGCGCCGCCGACGTTGATGAGCTCGCCCCGGCCGGTGACGTTGGCCGACAGCGCGGAGTCATAGGCCGGGACGCCACCGACCGACTGAGTCCAGGTGAGGTGCGTCACGCCGTCGCCGGAGACCGTACGCGTGGCGGGCACCAGCTGCGCGAGGTCGGCGGCGTCGAGGCCGAACGCCGCGGCGTGGTCGCGGACGTAGCCGAGCGCGACGGCCTCGGGATCCTGGCCGCTGGGCCCCGTCAGGAAGCCGTCGGTGCGGGCCACCTGACGCAGGCCGCCGGTGACCGGGTCGGCGGCCAGCGTGCCCTGGTCGCCGAGGCTCTTGTCCAGCGCCGTGCGGGCTGCCGCCGCGGGGGCGGCGACCGGCGCCTGCTCGCCGCCGCGCGCGTCCAGATCGGGCTGCGTGCCGGTCGCCGGGTCGAGCGCCGCGACGGCGTGCGCGGGCAGCACGGCCAAGGCCGCGAGGCCCAAGGCCATCGCCACGATCGTCTGCCGCCTGTGCTTCCGCACCGTCCCCCGCGTCGAATCGACCAAGGACGTTAGGCGCGTGCGGTCTGCTCCGCAACCCGGGGGTCCGCCGGGGCGATCCGCGCACCGCGCATGCGCGCGCGTGCCTGTGGGCAGGTCCGCGGACATGGGCGACGGCCCCGACGTCGGCATCGTGATCGCGACCCGGGACCGGCGCGAGGGCCTCCTGGTGACGCTGGGGCGGCTGGGCTGCGGCCGGCCGGTGGTGGTCGTCGACAACGGCTCGCGCGACGGGACGCCCGCCGCGGTGCGCGCGGCGTTCCCGGCGGTCACGGTGCTCGAGCCCGGTGAGAACCTCGGCGCGGCCGCCCGCACCGTCGGCGCGCAGGCGCTCGGCACACCGGTGGTCGCGTTCTGCGACGACGACTCGTGGTGGGCGCCGGGGGCGCTCGAGCTCGCCGCCGGCGTGTTCGCCGGGCACCCGCGGCTCGGGCTGCTCGCCGCGCGGGTGCTCGTCGGCGACGACGAGCACCTGGACCC
>JAWVGD010000456.1:0-5945 GCA_033855515.1 Baekduia sp. | reverse complement strand
ACCGGGCGCAGCGCCGCGCCGGCCACCTGGTAGCCGGTGAGGCTGGCCAGCAGCAGGGCGCCGGGAAGGCTGATCAGCAGGAGGGCCGACAGGCGGTCGAGCTCCCGCTCGCGCTCGTCGCGCGACTCCGCCACCGCCGCGACGCGGCCGCCGCCGATCGGGAAGGCGACCACGAGGACGCCGCTCTCCGTCGGCGGGATCGACCCGCGGACGCCCCGGATCGTCGACCGCCGCGCGGTGGCGAGCTGTGCCGGGGTCAGCAGGCGCCGGCCGGCGAGGACGCGCGAGGACGCGGCGACCGACCCGTCGGGCGCGTAGATCTGCGCGAACCGCTCCCCCGCGAGCGCGACGATGCGCGCGGGCGCGACGTTGCTGGCCGCCAGACCGCGGAACGCCACCGACCGCTCGGCGAGGTCGGCCTGCACGCTGCGGTCGAGGTTCCGGCGGAACTCGGTGTAGATGACCACGCCGGTGGCGGCGAGGACGAGCGCCACGACCGACGCGAAGGCGAGCGTGAGCTGCAGTCGCAGCGGCCAAGAGCGGCGCTTCCGGATCCTCACCGGGCGATCATGACCGACCGATGCGGCTTCCGCCGTCCGGACCGAGGACGATGCGGGGCACCTCGACGGCCAGGGTCACGAGCGCCACGACGATGGCGACGACCCCGGCGTCCTCCAGCACCGTGGCCTCGGAGAGCTGCGCCGCGAGCCCCGCGCCGAACGCGAGGATTGCCAGCGCCACCGCCGTCAGGTGCCGGTTCAGCCGCACGGACCGAGCATCGAGCGCCCAGATGAACGGCCCATGAGTGCGCGGCCGGACGCTCTCATCGGCGGTTCATCCCCATGGCCCTAGCGTGGAGGCATGCTCAGCCATGCGCTCACGGCCACGGTGTTCAGCGTGGATCCCTTCGGCGGACGCTCAAGGCATGGATCCGAAGCCGCCCAGCTGGTTCTGGCCGCCTTCGCGGTGTCGTTCCTGGCCATCCGCACGAGCGCGCGGCTGAACCGCCACGTGTCGTGGTGGCCGGGTTCGGTGCGCTCCGGCGACGTCCACATCCACCATCTCGTGTGGGGCATCTGCCTGATGATGCTCTCCGGCTTCCTGGCCTTCGCCTCGGGGCCGGCCACGCCGTGGACGCCGATCATCGCCGTGCTGTTCGGGGTGGGTGCCGGCTTCACGATGGACGAGTTCGCGCTCTGGGTGCACCTCAAGGACGTGTATTGGCAGGAGGAGGGCCGGCGCTCCATCGACGCGACCGTGGTCGCGGCGGCGTTCGCCGGGCTCGTCGTGCTCGGCACGTCGCCGTTCGGCCTCGCGCACCCCGCCCCCGCCGCGACGACCGCCGTCGTCGTCTCCGCCGTGCTCGGGCTGACCGTCACGTGCTTCATGAAGGGCCGGATCCTCCTCGGCGTCATCGGCCTCTTCGCGCCGGCTTTTGCCGTGTGGGGCGCGGTCCGCCTTGCTCAGCCGGCCTCGCCGTGGGCGCGGCGCCGGTACGCGCCCGAGCGCCTGGAGCGGTCGCGGGCGCGGTTTGCCACCGACCGCACGCTCGGGCGCTGGCGCGGACAGATCGCCGACCTGGTCACCGGCGCGCCGGCCACCGTGCCGCCGCCGGCCGCGCCCGCTCACGAGCCGGCAGCGCTCCCCGGCGTGGCCACCGCCGCGTAAGCGTCGCCGCGCCAGACCGGCGCGCTGATCGGTCTGGATCGCTGATCGGATCCCGATCGTTTCCCGGCGGAACCCTCGTCGACCGACCGCCACCATCGCGGACCGCACCAGCACCCGCCGGCTGGCCCGCGGTCCCGGCGCCTACGGGACGGTGATCAGCGTCGCCCGGCCGTCGTTCCACCACACGTGGTCGCCGGCCGCGAGGTCGCGCCGGTAGGGCTCGGCGTTGCCCAGCGGCAGGCGATCGCGGCGCACGCGCCAGTGCAGGGCGGTGGCGGCGAGGTCGGCGACACGTCGCTCGGCCACCTCGGAGAACCCGAAGACGCGCGGTGGCGTGCTGCAGCTCTCGCCGCGGTCGAGGTGCACGCTGGCGACGACGACGCTCCCCAGGCGCGGATCGGTGAAGTGGTCGGTCGACGGCGGCGCGTACAGGCGGACGTGCAGGTCGGCGCCGTTGGCATCGCACCCGGTCTTCAGGCCGCGATCGCCGTCGAAGCGCAGCGCGCCACCGGGCGTGCGGTAGGCGAGCCAGCGCCGCTCGCCCACGTGGGTGAAGCCGACCGACCGCAGCGCGCTCTTGACCGTTCCGACGGTCGCGTGACCGGCGAAGACGAGCGAGATGGGCCAGTCGCGACCGGCCGCGCCGAGCCCGGGCACGCCGTCGTAGGTCGCAAACGCGGGGCCATGCGGCGACAGGCGGGCAAACGCCGGCGGCCGGGCGGCGACCGTGGCGGCGGGCGCCGCCGCCGTCGTCTGCCCCGACCAGCGCGTGGTGCGCGAGTCGGGGCCGGGCTGGACGCCGACGATGGCGCCACGGCGCAGGTCGACGTCGACGAGGAGGTCGCGCAGGACGGGGGCCGTGAAGCGGGCGCCGGGCACCGTCGCGTGGACGTCATGCCGGGCGGCCGGCAGCGCCAGCAGGGCGGTGACCCCCACCGCGCGCCCGTGGTCCTGCAGCGCGCCCAAGGCCACGACGCGCGGAGCACGCGGGCCGAGGACGGCGCGCAGCACGCCGTGGCGCTGCGCGGCGTCGATGATGCCCATCGCCCGCCGCGCCCCGGCGCCGCTGGTGGCCTGCGGGGAGGCGGCCTGGCCGGCCCACAGCGCGGAGGGCAACGCGGAGGGGTACTGGTGATCCGGACCGAGGTCGAACGCCGCCCCGGCCTCCAGCGCGGGAACGAGGATGCCGACCGCGAGCAGGACGGCAAGCGCGGCGCCGACCCGCTTCAGCACACCGCGGCCTCGCGCAGGGCGGAGCGGCGCAGGACGGCGAGCAGCGAGAGCCCGGCGGGCAGCCGCGTGCCTGATCCGAGGAGCCCGGACTCCAGCCGCAGCGGCAGCTCGAGCATGCCGTTGAGGCGGCCCGGCGTGAGGTCGAGGTCGGATTGGGCGTGCCCACGCCGGCGGCGCTGCAGGACGCGCACCGCGGCGGCCGGGCCCAGGAGCAGGCTGTTGAAGTGCGTGTCGCCGACGAGATCCCAGCCCGCCTCGCGGGCGGCGGCGCGCAGCGAGGCGCTGTCGTAGCGGCGGAAGTGGAGGTTGGCCTCGTCGTGCCAGGACCACAGCGCCTGGTAGGCCGGGACGGTGACGACCATCAGGCCGCCGGGACGGGTGACACGGCGCAGCTCGGCGAGCGTGGCACGGTCGTCGGGGGTGTGCTCGACGACGTCCAGGCACGTCACGACGTCGAACGTCGCGTCTGCGAACGGCAGCTCCTCGACGCGGGCGACGCGCACGTCGTCGTGACCGCGACGGCGAGCGGCGGCGACCGCCTCGGGGCTGAGGTCGACGCCCGACACGCGCCCGTAGCGGGCGAGATCGTCCAGCGTCCGGCCCGAGCCGCAGCCCGCGTCGAGCAGGCGGGCGTCGGGTTCGAGGGGGAGCCGCTCGAGCTCGGCCCGCAGCACGCGCCGGCGGCCGCGGTACCACCAGTGGTGCTCGTCGCTGGAGAGCATGGACTGGAGCTCGTCGTGCGTCATGGCGGCGATCCTCGGGCCGCGCCGGCGTGCACCGGGGGTACGCGACGTTGGGATCGCGTTAGCTCCCGCCCCCGCTAACGCAACCGCAACGGTCGGCCAACCCCATGCGAAGCGCTGCGGCCTGACTCTGCCTTCTTCAGCGGCCCATCTCTCTGAAGGCAGACCCAATGACCACGCAGACGCTCTCAGCGCAAAGCATCTCCCGCGACATCTATGACAACGCCGCGCCGGCCCGCCTCGAGGGCCTGACCGTCGTGCTGCCGTGCTTCAACGAGGCGGCCAACGTCGCCGAGGCCATTCACCACGCCGCCCGTGCCGCCAGGCGCAACGCCCGGGCGCACCAGATCGTCGTCGTCGACGACGGGTCCAGCGACGGCACGGGCGACATCGCCCGCGAGGTGGCGCGCAAGGTGCCCCACGTCCTCGTCGTCGGGCATGACGTCAACCGCGGCTATGGCGCCGCGCTGATCTCCGGCCTGCGCGCCGCCGTGATGCCGTGGGTCCTGCTGACCGACGCCGACCTGCAGTTCGACCTCGAGCAGCTCGAGCGCTTTGTTCCGCTGACCGACGAGGCCGACTACGTGCTCGGCTGGCGGATCGACCGCCAGGACCCGCTGCACCGCCGCGTCAACGCCCATGCGTGGAACTGGCTCGTCGGCCACGCGTTCGGCCTCGGGGTGCGTGACGTCGACTGCGCGTTCAAGCTCATCCGGCGCGACGTCGTCGACGGGGTCCGGCTGACCTCCAGCGGCGCGATGATCTCCACCGAGCTGCTCGTTCGGGCCAAGGCCAACGGCGCCCGCGTCCGCGAGCTCGGGGTCGAGCACCTCCCGCGCGTGGCCGGCGAGCAGAGCGGCGCGAACCCGCGGGTGGTCCTGCGGGCCTTCCGCGAGCTGCGCGAGCTGCGCGCCCAGATGCGCGCCGGGGACACCGCGCCGGACCCGGCCACCGCACCGGCCACGACCACCCCGATCACGTCCGCCGCGGCGTAGGGCCGGGCACGACCATGCCCACCCTCGCCCATCCCCGCCGCATCGTCGCCGGCGTCGCCGTCCTCGGCCTGGTGTCCGGCTGCGCCGCCTCGGCGGCCACCCCGCCGGCGCCGCCGGCCGGCGTCGCGGCAGCGGCCGTCCCCCCGGCGAGCACGCCGGCGCCCACCACCACCGCCGCCGCCGTGAAGACGCCGGCCACGGCGATCGACGGCCTGACGGCCACCGCCAAGCACCGCTACAGCGTCGAGACCCATGGCGGCGTCGTCTTCGGGACACTGCACCGCGTCGGCCGCGACCCCGGGCTGCGCCAGGCCCTGGCGTCGGGGAGCACCGCGACGGTGCGCGCCTACGTCAACCGCGTGTTCCCGTCGACCTGGTACCACTGGCACGTCTCGCGCGTGCGCATCGTCAAGGGCTCGAAGATCCTCGTCGACGCCGGGGTCCCGTTCGTGGTCGCACCGGCGCAGATGACGCTGAAGTCCTCCACCGGCCGCACGCTCGGCCAGCTGCAGGTCTCGATCCAGGACGTGATCGGCTACGTCCGGTACATGCACCGCAACTACCCGGTGGACGTCGTCGTCCGCGGGCAGGGCGCGGCGCACGTCCGGTCCTCGCTGCCGGCGGCCACCAACGCGAAGCTGCCGTCGAGCGGGTCGGTGACGCTCGCCGGGCGCACGTACCAGGTCCGGTCGTTCCACGAGACCGCGCTGGGCGCCGAGCCCGTCACGGTGTGGATCCTGGCGAAGGGCTGAGTGCGCGACGATGGAGGCCGGAACCCTGACGACCGGGTGGACGACGGCTCGTGCGCGCGTGAGCGCGCGCACGGGCGCGGTCGCCGCGGCCCCCGGGGTCCTGGCGCTCACGTTGGTGTATGACTTGGTCCGCCGCCTCCTCGGACGCCGTGCCGGACTGGGCGCCGGCGCGGCGCGGGCCGTCCTCCCGGCCGCGATCCTCACCGCTCACGGCGCGGCGGCCGGGCAGCCGGCGAAGTACCGGCTCACCACGACGCCGCTCGCCGGGAAGGCGCACTAGATGCTCCAAGTCGGCGCAGCCGTGGCGGCGGCGGTCGCGATCAACGCGGGCTACGTCGTCCAGCACCGCGGGCTGGCGGTCGCGCCGCGGATCGACCCGCGGCGCCCGCTGGCGGCGCTCCGGGCGCTGCTGCGCTCCCGGCGCTGGCTGGCGGGCGCCGGGCTCGGCTACGGGGGCCTCGCGCTCGAGCTCGTCGCGCTCACGACGCTCCCGCTCTCGGCCGTCCAGGCGACGATCGGCGCGGGGCTGGTCGTCGTCGCCGTCCTGTCGCGCG
>JAWVGD010000455.1:0-14414 GCA_033855515.1 Baekduia sp. | reverse complement strand
CGGACGACGTCGCCGACGTAGACGTAATCGCGGGTCTGCGTGCCGTCGCCGTAGATCGTCGGCCGCTCGCCGGCGCGGAGCTTGCCGCAGAAGATCGCGACGACGCCCGCCTCCCCCAGCGGGTCCTGGCGCGGGCCGTAGACGTTGCCGAGGCGCAGCGTCACGTTGCTCTGGTCGTACAGGCGGCCGTACCAGCCGAGGTAGCGCTCGGCGCAGAACTTGCTCTGGCCGTAGGCCGCCATCGGCAGCGGGGTCTCGTCCTCGGGCGTCGGGATCCGGTCGGCATCGCCGTAGATCGCCCCGCCCGTGGACGTGTTGACGATGCGGCCCACGCCGGCCTGCCGTGCCGCCTCGAGGACGTTGATCGTCCCCACGACGTTGACCGACGCGTCGAAGGCCGGATCCTCGATCGACTTGCGCACGTCGATCTGCGCGGCGAGGTGGAAGATCACGTCGGGCGCGATGTCGGCCACCAGCGCGGTGAGCGCGGGCGCGTCGGTGATGTCGACCTCGTGGAGCCGGGCGCCGCGATCGAACGCCCCCGCCTCGAGGTTGGTCCGGCGCCCGGTGACGAGCGTGTCGACCACGTCCACCTCCGCCCCCTGGTCCAGGAGAGCATCGACGAGGTTGGATCCGATGAAGCCGGCGCCGCCGGTGACGAGTGCACGCATGGAGGCCGGAGGCTACAAGTACGGCCCCGGATCTCGCGAGCTTCCCAGGCTTCCCAGCCGTATCGCCAGGTTCGTCAGCGCGGCGCGACGGTCTCGTAGACCGCGGCGAGCCTCGGGGCGATGACGTCGGGCGCGGCACGGGCGCGGGCGGCGGCCAGCGCCCGCGGCCCGGCGGCGGGATCGCCGGCCAGCGTGCCTGCGGCGTCGGCCAGGGCCTGCACGTCGCCGGGGGCGACGAGCACCGCGTCGCCCTCGAGCTCGGCGAGGGCGCCGACGCGGCTGGCCGCGACGGGCAGGCCTGCGGCCATCGCCTCCAGGGCGGCGAGCCCGAAGGTCTCGTGCGCCCGCGAGGGGACCAGCGCGACGGACGCCTGCGCCCGCAGCCGGGCCAGCTCCTCGTCGCCGACGCGGCCGGCGAAGGTGACGTCGGCGCCGGGCGTCGCGGCGGCGTGGGCGCGCAGCTCGGCGGCGAGCGGCCCGGCGCCGCAGACCGTCAGCGGGAGGCCCGCGCGCGCGCAGGCGGAGATGGCGACGTCGACGTCCTTCTCCCGCGCCAGGCGCGAGACCACCAGCGCCCGCGGCGGCTGGGCGCGGGCGGCCGGCGCCTCGGCGGCGAACGTGCGCACGACGTGGCCGAGGACCCGGGCCTCGCGGGCCTTGGGCGGGGCGCCGAGCGCCGTCAGGCGCTCGCGGGCAGCGACGCTCGGGACGACGACGGCGTCGGCCTGCGCCACCAGCCGGCGCTGGTGCAGCGCCAGCGCGGCCCCGTAGACCGCGGCCTCCACGCCCGTGCCGCGGCAGTTCAGGCGCACGCCGGGCACCGTGTTGCGGCCATGGCAGCGCGTGCAGTCGGCGCCGGCCGGATCCACGCACGTCCCGACCGCGCACACCAGGCGGTAGTTGTGCAGGTGCAGCACGACGCGCGCTCCGGCCGTTCGCGCGGCGGCCAGCGAGCGCCAGCCGAGGCCCGGGTTCAGGTTGTGGGCATGGACGATCCGCGCGCCGCTGCGATGTACCGCAGCGGCCACCTCGCCCGGCTCCAGCCCGCCGCGCAGGAGCCCTGCGGCCGCGCCCACGCGGCCGGTGTCGGCGCTGTCGCGGCCGAGCAGCTCGGCCTCCTCGCCCAGCCGCTCGCGCACCAGCCACCGCAGGTCCTCGACGACGCGCTCCTCCCCGCCGGGGATGCGGTAGCGGTTGTGGAGGAAGAGGATCACGAGGGCGCGCACGCTACCGGCCGCGCGACCGGCGACCGCAGCGCCGTGCCGTCCCGTCACGGGTTCGTGCGTGGTCTTCACCGCCGGCGCGTGTCCCGTGACACGTGGCCCACTAACGTGCCCCTGGTCCTGTGAGCGCCCCCGCCGCCGTCATCCTGCCCACCGCCGGGCGCCCCGACTACCTCGACGTCGCGCTCGCGTCGATCGTCCCGCAGGCCGCGGCGCTGGGCGCCGAGGTGCTGGTCGTCGATGACGGGCCGACCGAGGCGACGCGCGCGGTCGCCGCCCGCCACGGCGTCCGGTACGTCGCGCACGACCACTCGCGAGGGCTCAACGCGGCACGGAACACCGCAGTCCGCGAGACACGGGCGCCGCTGCTCGCCTTCGTCGACGACGACGTCGAGGTCCGGCCCGGCTGGCTGGCGGCGCTCGTCGTCGCCGACGCCTCGCAGCCGGCCGACGTCGGCGTCTTCACCGGCCCGATCCTGGCCCGGTTCGACGACCACCCGCTGCCGCTGTGCGGGCGCGAGGATCCCCCCGTGACGCACCTCGACCTCGGCGCGGCCGACATCGACTGCGATCACGCGTGGGGGGCGAACATGACGATCCGCCGCAGCGCGCTCGAGCGCGTCGGCCCGTTCGACGAGTCGCGCGAGCTCTACGGCGACGAGCAGGAATGGCAGAACCGCCTGAAGGCCGACGGGCTGCGCCTGCGCTACATCGCGGGCGCCGCGCTGGACCACCGCCGTGCCGGCGACGACGCCCGCGTCCGCGCGCTGGCCCGCGCCGCCTACTCCCGTGGACGGGCCAGCCGCCGCTTCGACGTCTTCAAGGGCACTGCGCCGCCGCCGGCGCGGGAGTTGCGCGTCCTGGCCGGCTGCGCGCTGCACGGGCCGCGCTTCCGCTGCGCCAACGGCCCGATCCTGACCGCGCATTCGCTCGGCCGGATCCACTCGCTGCTGGCCGAGCGCCTCGCCCCGCCGCTGGCCCCGGCGGCCACCGCGGGCGTCGACGACTTCCTGTCGGGGCGCAGCGGCTACGTCGCCGGCAAGCGCGGCCACCTGCTGCGCGCCCACGACGCGCTCCTGGACGTCGCGGCGCTGCCCGCGCGCGGCCGCCGGGCCCGCGCCGCCCGGCGCGGCCCGCGCCGCCGGGTGCTGGTCGTCGGCATCGAGCGCCTCGACGTCCCGAACCTGATGGCGGCCGCCCGCGCGGAGCTCCGGCGCTCCCGCCACGACGTCACCGTCGAGGTCGCGCCCGCCGGCGCCCTGTCGAAGTTCGAGAACCTCGACGCGCTCCTGGCCCGCCACGACCTCGCGACGTTCGACTGGGTCGTGGTCACCGACGACGACGTGGCGCTGCCGCGCGACTTCCTCGACACGTTCCTGGCGTGCGCCGAGACCGGCAGCCTGCGCCTCGCGCAGCCCGCCCACCGGCGCCACTCACACGCCGCCTGGGACGTCACGCGCCGGCGCGGCGGGGGTGACTGGCGCGAGACGACGTTCGTGGAGATCGGCCCGGTCACCGCGTTCGACCGCGAGGCGGCCGCCGCGCTGCTGCCGTTCCCGCCGACGCTGCGGATGGGTTGGGGCCTGGACGCGCACTGGAGCGCGGTCGCCCAGGAGCACGGCTGGCGGATCGGCGTCGTCGACGCGACGCCCATCGGCCACACCATCCGCCCGGCCGCCGAGGGGTACCCGCGCGAGACCGCCGCCGCCGAGGCGCGCCGGTTCCTCGACGGCCGGCCCTACGTCGCCCGCGACGCCGTCCGGACGCTCGCGACCCGCACGCTGCCCGCATCGTGAAGGTCCTCGTCGTCGCCGAGTTCTACCCCCGGGTCGCCGATCCGGCGCTCGGCGTCTGGGCCCACCGGCAGGCGATGGCCGTGCGCGACGCCGGCGCCGACGTGCGCGTCGTCGTCCTGCACCGGCCGATCGCCGCCGCGGCGCAGGCCCGTGAGCTCGGCGCGTGGCGGCGCGCCATCGCCCAACCGCGACGCGTCACGCTGGACGGCCTCGACGTGCGCTACGTGAAGTTCGTCTCGCCGCCGCGCGGACGCAGCTACCCGTACTGGGGCGCGTTCGCCGCCCCGCCGCTCGCGCTCGAGCTGCGACGGATCCGCCGCGAGTTCCCCTATGACCTGATCCACGCCCACTACGCCCTGCCCGCCGCCGATGCCGTGCTGCGCACGCGCGACGCGGCCCCGCTCGTCATCTCCGAGCACGGCGGCGACGTGTTCCACACCGCACGGCTGCCCGCCGGGCGCGCGAAGGTGCAGCGGGCCTTCGGCGCCGCGCGCGTCGTCCTGGCCAACTCGATGGGGATCGAACGGGCCGTGCGCGAGCTGGGCGCGCGCCACACGCGGGTCGTGCACCTCGGGACCGACCTCACGCCGATGGAGCGCCGGCCACCGGCGGCACCGACGCTCGTGACCGTCGGCCAGCTCGTCGCCCGCAAGCGCCAGTCCGACGTGCTGCGCGCCATGTGGATCCTGCGTGAGCGCCGTCCGGGGTTGCGCTACCGGATGATCGGCGACGGGCCCGAGCGCGACGCGCTGGCCCTGCTGGCCGAGCAGCTCGGGCTGCGCGATCGCGTCGAGTTCACCGGTCCGCTCCCCCACGAGGAGGCGATGCGGCGCGGCCGCGACGCCTCGGTCTTCGTGATGCCCTCCACCGATGAGGCCTTTGGCGTGGCCTACGTCGAGGCGATGGCCGCCGGCCTGCCTGCGATCGGCTCGCGGGGCGAGCCGGGGCCGGAGGACATCGCGAGCCTCGGGCACGGGATGCGCCTCGTCCCGCCGGCCGACCCGGAAGCGCTCGCCGCGGAGATCGACCACCTGCTCGACGGCGACTGGGGCGCGCGGATCGGCTCCGCCGCGCAGGCCATGGTGGCCGAGCACTTCACCTGGCCCGCGTGCGGAGCCGCGACCATGGCGGCCTACGACGAGGCGCTGGACCGATGAGGGCCGACGCCCGGCCGGTCCTCTTCGTCACGAACCTCGTGGCGCCCGACCGCGTCGGGGCCTTGCAGGCGCTGCACGCCCGCGAGGGCATCGAACTGGCCCTCTTCGGCGGCAGGTCGCACCACGCCACCGGCGCCGTCGAGGACCCCGGCGTCCCGCACCGCCAGATCGAGCAGCGCGACGTCCACGCCCTGGGCGCCTCCGGCGCCTACCGCGCCGTCATCGCCGGAACCGCGGGACGCACAGCGCTGCCGGCCGCCTGGCTCGGCGCGCGTCAGGCCCGCATCCCCTTCCTGTTGTGGTCGGCGCTCTGGGCGCACCCGCGCACCCCCGCCCATCTCCTCGCCGGCGCGCCGCTTCTGCGCTCCGCCTACCGCAAGGCCGACGCGGTCATCACGTACGGGCCCCACGTGAGCGCCTTCGTCGCCGCGCGCGGCGCCAAGAACATCCACATCGCGCCGCAGGCCGTCGACGTGGGCTTCTGGGGCGCGCCCGCCGACGACCCCCGGCGACCCGCCGATGCGCGCTTCGCCGCGCTCAACGTCGGGCGCCCCGCCCGCTACAAGGGCGTTCCCGAGCTCCTGGAGGCCTGGCGCCTGTCCGGGTTCGGACCGCCCGGCGAGGCGCTGGTCCTGGCCGGGGAAGACGAGGCCGGCGGCCCGCTCCCGGCCGGCGTGGTGCGCGCGGGGCGCCTCGACCCGCCCCGCCTGCGCAACTTCTATGCCGGCTCCGACGTCCTGGTGATGTCGGCCATCCCCACCCGGGACTTCCGGGAGCCATGGGGGCTCGTGGCCAACGAAGCCATGCACCAACGACTGCCCGTCATCGCCACCACCGCCGTCGGCGCCGCCGCCGGCGGGCTCGTGCGCCACGAGCGCAACGGCCTCGTCGTCCCCTCGGGCGACGCGGCCGCGCTCGCCGGCGCGCTGCGCACCCTCCGAGACGATCCCGCGCTGCGCGCCCGCCTCGGCACCGCCGCAGCGCAGGACGCGGCCGCCTACACGTTCGCCGCGTGGGCCGCCGGGGTCTCCGAAGCGCTGGTGAGCGTCGGCGCGGGCCGGGAAGGGGATCGCTAACGTGTCCTCCAAGCAGGGACTCCAGCTCCATCACGACCGCCATCACGGAGGCCCGCATCGCGCCATGCGCCTCCGCCTCCGGATCGTCACCGCACTCGCCCTTCTGCTCGCGCTCGCGCTGCCGGGCCTCGCGCACGCCAGCGGCTCCGCGGTCATCCGCGAGTGCACCAACGGCTCCATCAAGCCCGGGCACTCACAAAAGGACTTCGCCGACGCGCTGGCCAACCTGCCGGCCGACGTCGACGAGTACACCGACTGCCGCGACCAGATCAGGCGCGCCCAGCTCAGCGGCAGCGGCACCTCCAGCGGCGGCGGAACGGGCGGGGGCACGTCCGGCGGCGCCGGGGGGACCGGGGGCACCGGCGGCGGGACGGCCGGCGGCGCCGGCAACGGCGACACCGGCACGGCCGCGCCCGGCGCCGACCCACTCGGCAACGCCACCCCGCAGGAGCGCGCCTCCTTCCAGAAGGCCATCGACACCGGCTCGGCCCCCATCCAGCTCGACGGCACCCCGGTGTCGCCCAACACCCTCGGCGGCGCGAAGTCCAGCGGCGTGACCGACCTCCCGACCCCGCTGCTCGTCATGCTCGCCCTCCTGGCCATCGGCGGCCTCGGCGCCGCCGGGTTCGGAACCCGACGTCTTGTCCACGGTCGCCGCCCCGCCTAGGACCCGGCTGGCGAGCCGCGGCCGGGCGTTCCCGCGCCCGCCCGCCGAGTTCCTCTTCGGCGCGGCGCTCGCCGTCGCGCTGGCCGCCATCGGCCTGCGCGGCGGCGGCGGCCTCGCGCTCGGACAGACGAGCCAGGTCGAGATCACCCTGGACATCGTCGGCGGCATGCTCGCCGCGCTGGCCGCGCTCGCGGCGAGCGGGCGGCGCTGGTGGGGCGGCGTCTCGATCGGCATGTTCGCCGTCCTGACCGGGGTCACCGCGCTGTCGATCACGTGGGCGATCCAGCCCTCGGACGCGTGGCTGGAGGCCAACCGCACCTTCTCCTACATGATGGTCTTCGCCGGCGGGGTCGTCCTGGCGCGGATCGCCGGCGCATGGTGGAGCGCGTTCCTCGGGGCGATCATCTTCGCCACGACCGCGATCTCCGTCTGGGCGATCCTCAGCAAGATCTTCCCGGGCGCGATCGCCCCCGACGAGATCTACGCGCGTCTGCGCGCGCCGTACGGCTACTGGAACGCGGTCGGCCTGACCGCCGCGCTGGGCGTGCCGCCGACGTTGTGGCTCGGCGCGCGGCGCTCGGGCCACGCGGCGGTCAACGCGCTGGCCTTCCCCGCCATGGGGGTCCTGCTGCTGACGGTCCTCCTGGCCTACTCGCGGGGCTCCCTGCTGGCGGTCGTCGTCGGCTGCGCGTTCTGGTTCTGCGTGGTGCCGCTGCGCCTGCGCGGCGTCATCGTCCTGGCCGTCGGCGCGATCGGCGCACTCCTCGTCACGGGCTGGGTCTTCGCGCAGGACACGCTCACCAAGGACAACGTCCCCCTCGGCGAGCGCGCCACCTCGGGTCACGAGCTGGGGCTGGCGCTGCTCGTCATGGCGCTGCTGCTGCTGGTGCTGGGCCTGGCGATCGGGTTCTCCGCCGCGCGGCGCGCGCCGTCGGCGGGCGCGCGCCGGCGCGCCGGCGCGCTGATCCTCGCCGGCGTCGGGCTCGTCCCGGTCGTGCTCGTCCTGGCGCTGGCGATGTCGTCCAAGGGCCTCGGCGGGTCGATCTCCAGCGGCTGGAAGTCGCTGACCGACCCGAACAACCAGACGCGCGTGTTCAACGACCCGAGCCGGCTGACGTCGGTCGGCAGCGTCCGCGCGCGCTACTGGGACGAGTCCTTGAAGATCTTCGACGCCCACAAGGTCAAGGGCGTCGGCGCCGGCGGGTACGCCACGGCGCGGCTGCGGTACCGGACCGACAGCCTCGCGGTGCGCCACTCGCACGGCTACGCCGTGCAGACCGCGGCCGACCTCGGCCTCGTCGGCCTGCTGGTCAGCGCCGCGCTTCTGCTCGCCTGGCTCGTCGCGACCGGGCGCACGCTCGGCTGGCGCATCCCGGTCCCGGCCGGCGCCCGCTCGCTGCTGCGCCGCGGGCCGCCGCCGGCCGGCGCCCGTGCCCTGGATCCGCGCGTGACCTTCGGGCCCGAGCACGTCGCGATGGCGACGCTCGCCGCCGTCGTGCTGGTCTTCGGGGTGCACTCCTTCGTGGACTGGACCTGGTTCGTCCCCGGGACCGCCGTCCTCGGACTGCTCGCCGCCGGCTGGGTCGCCGGCCGCGGACCGCTCGACGAGCCCGCGCCCGATCCGCGCGACCTTCCCGCCCGCGTCGCCGCCGGCGCGCGCTCGCCCTGGCGGGTGACCGCGGCCTGCCTGGCGCTGGCGATCGGCCTGCTCGCCGCCTGGACCGCGTGGCAGCCGCTCCGCGCACAGCACTCCGACAACGCGGCGCTCGCCGCCATCTCGGCGAACGACTACGCGAAGGCCAAGGCGGCGGTCGCCGACGCCACGGCGCAGAACCCCCTGTCGATCGACCCGCTGCTGACGCTCGCGCTGGTCGAGAACGGCGCCCACCACCCCGATCGCGCGCGGGCCGCGTTGGTCGAAGCGGTCCGGCTGCAGCCGTCCAACCCGCAGACCTGGGAGTACCTGTCGCGCTTCGCCGTCGATCAGGAGCGCAACCCGAAGCTGGCGCTGCGCCTCCTCGGGCCGGCGCTGTACCTGGATCCTCGCTCGGCCACCGGCGCGCAGGACTACCTCGTCGCGCTGCGCCTGCTGCAGTCCCAGGCCGACCAGAAGGCCAAGCGCGACGCGGCGGCGCGCAAGAAGCACGCCAAGAAGCCCGGCTAGCCTCCCTGCTGATGAGGCTCCTCGCCGTCTGCCAGGTCGACCGACCGGGAGGTCCCGAGATCGGGTTGATGCGCCTCCTCCACCGACTCGAGGCCCGTGGTTGGGACATCGCGATCACGTCGCCCGGAACCGAGCCGACGCCGCTGGCCGATGCCGGCTGGCCGTGGGAGGCGCTGGAGGTCGGCGGCCTGGCCCACGGCGCCGGCGCCCGCGCGGTGGCGTCGTGGCCGCGGGCGCGGCGCCTGTCGCGCGACTACGACATCACCTACCTCAACGGGACCGTCGCCGGGCGGCTCCTGCCGGCGCTGCGCAACCACGCGACGGTGCTGCACGTGCACGACATCGTCCAGCGCTCGCCGCGGCACTGGCAGGGCGCCGATCTGGTGCTGGCCGACTCGCGCGCCGTCGGCGGCCGGCTCGACCCGCTCGACGTCCACGTCATCGGCTGCCCGGTGGAGCTGGAGCCCGCGCCGGCGCCCGCGCCGTGGCCCGTGCGCGACGGCGCCGACGGCCCGGTCGTCGGCTTCGTCGGACGGCTCGTCCCCGACAAGGGCGCTCTGGAGCTCGTACGGGCAGCCCCCGCGATCCGCGCCGCGCGGCCGGACGTCCGCGTCGTCATCGTCGGCGACGATCCCTATGAGGACGAGGACACCGACTACGCCGCCGCCGTCCGGGCGTCCGACGACGTCGACCATGTCGGCCGCGTCGCGGAGGCCGCCGGGATCCTCGGCCACCTCGACGTGCTGGTCCTGCCGTCCCGCCAGGAGCCCTTCGGAACCGTGGTCGCAGAGGCGATGGCCGCCGGCACGCCGGTGGTCGCGACGCGCGTCGACGGTCTCCCGGAGCTGGTCGAGGACGGCGTGACGGGCGCGCTGGTCGAGCCCGGAGACACCGCCGCGCTCGCCGTCGCCGTCCTGCGCGTGCTCGGCGAGCGCGCGTCCATGGGCGCCGCCGCGCGCGAGGCGGCTCAGCGCTTCGGCGCCGGCGCCTACACCGACCGCGTCGAAGACCTCCTCATCGAGCTCTTGCCCGGCGAACGGGCGCAAGAGCGCCGCCGCGGGCTGCACGACGGGATGGCAACCTAGCCGACGCTCCCGGTCGCGGCCGCGCGCACATATGCGCCATCAGTGACGCAAGCGCGTGCCCAGGCCGGCCACCAGCACCAGCACGCAGCTCAGGCCGATCAGGCCCAGGAGGTTGGCCGCGCGACGGCCGCCGGTGACCCTCCTCCCAGGCGCCGGTGCCTGCTGGTCGGGCGCACGGAGGTCGAAGATGCCTGCTTCGGCTCGGCCGGCCAAGAGCCGTTGGTCAGGGGCTCGCAGGTCGGCGAAGAGCGCCGCCGACTGCGTGGACGCTTGGCCGCGCGCCACCGGCACGGTGCCGGCCAGCGTGAGCGCGAGGATGGCCACCGTGGCCGTGAGGACTCTCATATCGACCCTCCCGTGATGGGAAGTGACTCGAAGTGACTGGCTCCGTCCCCGTCTCCGACCGTACTCCGGTCC
Organism: Baekduia sp.; assembly: GCA_033855515.1. Taxonomy (GTDB): domain Bacteria; phylum Actinomycetota; class Thermoleophilia; order Solirubrobacterales; family Solirubrobacteraceae; genus Baekduia. Next base: position 4,158 of record JAWVGD010000455.1, on the reverse strand, counting down.
CGGGCGCAGGCGCAAGTGAGGGCAACATGAGAAGGACCGCGCAGGTCTGGCGGGCGACCGCGCCGCGCCGCGGACCAGCGCTCGGCAGGCCGATGCCGGCCGGCGGCTTCTTGGGCGACACGCTGCGGCGTGAGGCGTAGCCTCGGCGGTGTGCGCCCCCGCGCCGCCCCATACGCCGCCGGCCGCCTGGGCGCCGCATGCGCCCTCGGCCTCCTGCTGAGCGCCGCCCCTGCGCCCGCCCAGACCGCCCCGCCACCGCCGCCGCCTCCGCCGCTGGCCTTTCGCGACGCGACGCTCATCCGCGAGCACCGCGCGATCGAGGTGGCGATCATCGCCGTGACCGACGTCCACGTGACCGTCATCGTCTCGCGCGCCGGCACGCGCCTGGGTCGCATGGCCGCCGCCGTGCGGCACGGCCGCACCGTCGTCCCGGTCCGCATCGGCCCCCGCGGGATCAAGCCGCTGCGCGAGGGCCTGCACGTCGACGTCCGGATCTTCTGGGGCCCCCCGGAGCCGCTGCTTGCGCACCCGGCGTTGCTGCTGCGGCGCCCGCCGCCCGGTCAGCTGGCCTAGGGAACACTGGCCCAGAGGGCCAGGTTCCCTTGCGGGTGTTCGCCCCAGGGGGCGAAACCCGCGGCGGGGTAGGGACCCACGCTCCTGGGGGGAACACTCGGCCCAGAGGGCCAGGTTCCTGGGCGAAAACCCGCGCGTCTAGTGGACCTCGATGCGCGGCGCGTCCTCGCCCGCGCCCGCCAGCTCTCCGAGCCGCCGCAGCGATTCGTCGTTGCGGCGTCCGAGCAGCCGGTCGGCGATCGGGTTGTGCAGCAACCGGCTGAACAGGTCGCCCGGCCCTTCCTCCATCGTCACGCGCGACCCACCGTCGTGCTCGACGATGCCCAGGACGACGCGCGCGGATCCGAGCGGCCGCGCCCAGGCCTGCAGGACGAGCCGCCGCGGCGGGTCGGCCTCGAGCACCTCGGTGTGGTCGTTCAGCGTGAACGGCCCCACGCCGACGCGATGGTGCAGCTTGGAGCCGGGCGCGGGCCACGTCGCGTCGGCGCCGCGGATGCTGTGGGAGCCGACGACCCAGTAGGCGTAGGTCTCGGGGTCGGCGAGAACGGCGAACACCCGCTCTGGCGGGACGGGGAAGTAGGCCATGTTGCGAGACACGTACCTGCGCTACCCGGCGCCCGGAGCGGGCACGCCACGCTTGGCGCGTGGCGGCGGCGCGGGGCCCTGGACGCTAGAACGCGCCGCGGCGCGTGAAGACCGCAGGCACGGTCTTGACCAGGATGGTCAGGTCCAGGAAGACCGACCAGCGCTCGAGATACAGGAAGTCCAGCCGGACGAGGTCGTCGAAGTCCAGGTCCGAGCGCCCCGAGACCTGCCACAGGCCCGTGATGCCCGGCAGCACGAGGTAGCGCTTCTTGTGCCACTCCTCCAGGCGATCGAAGTCGCGCTTGGGGAGCGGACGGGGGCCGACCAGCGACATCTGCCCGCGCAGCACGTTGATGAGCTGCGGCAGCTCATCGATCGAGAAGCGACGCAGGATCCGGCCGACCTTCGTGATCCGCGGGTCCTGGCGGATCTTGAACAGCGCGCCTGAGGCCTCGTTGCGCTCCTCCAGCTCGGCCTGACGGCGGTCGGCGTCGTGGTACATGGTGCGGAACTTCAGGCACGGGAACGGCACGCCGCCGATGCCGGGCCGCCACGAGTGGTAGAGGACCGGGCCGCGTGAGGTGAAGCGCACCGCCAGCGCGCACAGGGTGAGCAGCGGGCTCAGCATGAGGAGCAGCACCGACGACACGGCCACGTCGAACGAGCGCTTCAGCGCGAAGTCGATCCCGTCGAAGACCGGCGGCTTGAGCTCGAACAGTGGGACCGACTGCCCGGGCACGAACTCCGCGCGGTGGATGAGGATCTCCATGGTCGACGGTGCGATGCGCACCACGACCCCGCGCTGATGGCAGGTGTCGACCAAGTCGACGGCCTGCTGCTGCGGGAACGCCGGGTCGGCGATGATGACCTCGTCGGCCCTGTGCTCGGCCACGATGTCCCCGATGTCCTCCAGCGCCCCCAGCGAGCGCAGCCCGTTGTCGGGGCGCGGCGTCAGCGAGATGAAGCCGATGACCTGCACCGGCGTGTGGCCGCCGGAGGCCAGCAGCGCGTGCGCGACGGCCTCGATCTGCGCACCGGTGCCGACGAGGATCGCCCGGCGCTTGTAGCCCGCCGCCCTGAGCAGGAGGCCGGTCGCCTGCTCGTAGGCGAAGCGCGCGGTCGACACGTAGGCCACCGCGAAGAACAGCGTGCCGTAGAAGATGTAGTAGCTGGAGAACTCCTCGCCGTTGACGACGGCGAACAGCAGCGCGACGACCGTCGTCTGGAACAGCGAGGCGACGATGCGCGTCAGCCCTGGCCGGACCGCGCGCTCGGCGTACAGGCCCGAGCGCGCGAACAGCAGCGTCGCGACCAGGAACGCGAAGGGCACGTACTGCTTGGCCTGCTCCCAGGAGACCGACGGCTCCCAGGCGTGGCGGGCCACGGCCTTGAGGCAGAGCGCCGTGAAGATCGCGAGCACGATCGCCGCGAGGTCCAGAGCGAGCAGGGAAACCACGCGGGAGGCGCGCCGAAGGGTCGACCACCGCAGCAGGAAGCTCAGCGCCGGCGGCCGCTTGGACCGCATGTCGCGGTCGGGCAGCGGCGCGTCGAGCAGCGGCAGGTCCACTGCCGTCCTCACGTCCGCGGGCTTCACGTTCGGCATCTCCCCTTCCTCAACGTGTGAGGGTGGCAGATGTCGCGGATTCGTCATGCGAGATGCGTTTCAAGGCGCCAGGCCGGTAGGCCCAGCCCCCTGAAGCTAGCGCGCGGCGCCGACGAGCACGTCCACGCCGGACTCGTCGAGGGTGCGCTGAAGGCCTTCGCGGAGCGCCACGGTCGGCTCCCACCCGAGGAGCTCCTTGGCCAGGTCGATGTTGGGCTGGCGGATCTTCGGGTCGTCGGTGGGCAGCGCCTCGTGGACGATCTGGGAGTCCGAGCCGGTGATGGCGATGACGGCTTCGGCGAGCTCCAGGAGCGTGAACTCGTTGGGGTTGCCGATGTTGACGGGCAGGTGGTAGCCCGATTCCGACAGGGCGATCATGCCCGCGATGAGGTCGTCGACGTAGGTGAAGGACCGTGTCTGGGAGCCGTCGCCGAAGACGGTGATCGGCTTGCCCGACAGCGCCTGGCGCAGGAAGGTCGGGATCGCGCGGCCGTCGGCGGGGCGCATCCGCGGGCCGTAGGTGTTGAAGATCCGGATGATCGCGGTGTCGACGCCCTGCTGGCGGTGGTAGGCCATCGTCAGCGCCTCGGCGTAGCGCTTGGCCTCGTCGTAGACGCCGCGCGGGCCGATCGGGTTGACGTGCCCCCAGTAGCTCTCGGGCTGGGGGTGGACCTGCGGGTCGCCGTAGACCTCTGAGGTCGAGGCCAGCAGGAAGCGGGCGCGGTGGGCCTTGGCCAGCCCGAGCGTGTGATGGGTGCCGTAGGAGCCGACCTTCAGCGTGTGCAGCGGCAGACGCAGGTAGTCGATCGGCGAGGCCGGCGAGGCGAGGTGGAAGACCGAGTCGACCTGCTCGTCGATGAAGTACGGCTCGACGATGTCGGCCTGCATGAAGGTGAACTCGGGCTGGCGGATGTGGGCGATGTTGGCCAGCGAACCCGTCTCGAGGCTGTCGACGCAGATCACGCGGTTGCCGCGACGCAGCAGCTCGTCGCACAGATGCGACCCCAAGAAGCCGGCACCGCCGGTCACCAGACAAGTAGCCATAGCGGGAGAGCCTAGCCGGATCGCGATTTCGGGCATCGGCCCGGGGGCGGCCGCAGCCGCCCCCCGTGCCGGCACCCTGAGAGGCGCGATGGGGTCAGCCGGCGCGCGTGATGCGGTGCTCGGAGGCCGGGTCGGGGGCCACGAACGGCTGCGGGAGCGCCTCGATGTGGTGCTCCAGGGCGTCGAGGTCGCTGCCGACCGACGTCGGGTTCGCCGCGTCCTTGAGGACCGTGAACCCGTCGCCGCCGGTGGCCAGGAAGCCGTTGACGGCCGCCGTGTAGCTGCCCGCCGGGTCGATCGCGGTGCCGTCGGCCAGCGTCACCGACGTGACGCGGTCATCCGCGGCGCGCGTG
>JAWVGD010000454.1:0-9478 GCA_033855515.1 Baekduia sp. | reverse complement strand
GCTGCGGTTCGTGGTCGACCACCTCGCAAAGCCGGCGATCGCGACCGGGCAGCTCGAGCCCTGGTGCACCGGGCTGCGGGCGCTTGCGTCGTTGCCGAACGTCGCCTGCAAGCTGTCGGGCATGGTCACCGAGGCCGACTGGACGAGCTGGACCGTCGAGCAGCTGCGTCCCTACGCCGAGTCGGTCCTCGACGCGTTCGGTCCCGACCGGGTGCTGTTCGGATCAGACTGGCCGGTGTGCACGCTGGCCGCCCGGTACGACGAGGTGGTGGGGGTCGCCGAGCAGCTCGTAGCAGCGCTCAGTGCCGCTGAACGTGAAGCCGTATTCGGCGGTTCGGCCCGAGCCGCCTACCGGCTGACTCCACGGCTCCAACGCCGTCCCGGACCGAGTCCCCTTGACATCCGGTCCAGCACCGATCAGCATCCACGAATCTTATAGGATCGGATTTGAGGGGTCGGAGAGAGATGCAGGCAGCGAACAAGCGACTGGGCCGTACGGCGTGGTACGCGAGCACGGTGACGCTTCTGGTGACCGGTGCCGCGGTGGCGGCGGGTTGCGGAGGTTCCAACGCCTCTGGCAGCGGCGGCTCGACGACGGCGGCAGCCTCCACGAGCGCACCGAAGAAGGTCGTCGTCGGCCTGTCCAACCAGACCATGGCCGTCACGTTCCCGGTGGGCCTGGCGAAGGGCGCGCAGCGCGAGGCCGACAAGCTCGGCGCGAAGCTGGTCGTCCTCGACAGCAAGGGCGACGTCCAGAAGCAGGGCAGCGACATGCAGGACCTCGCGGCGCAGAAGGTCAGCGGGATCCTCCTGGTGCCGAACTCGCCCGGACCGGCGAAGGCGATGGTCGACCGGGCTGCCGCCGCGGGCATCCCCGTGGCGTCCATGCACGCGAACGTCGGGAACGGCACCGCGAGCAAGCCCTACGACAAGCTCTCGTTCACCATCAACGAGAACGCCGACACGATCGGCCATCTCGAGGCGGGTCTCGCCAAGTCCGCCCTGCCCCAGGGCGGCAAGATCGCGATCATCACCGGCGCCGCCGGGTTCCAGGAGAACACCTCGTGGACGGCAGGCTTCAAGGCGGACCTCGCCGGCGGGACGTACAACATCGTCGCAACGCAGCCCGGTGACTGGACGGCCCAGAAGGGCCAGGCCGCGTGCCAGGGCATCCTGTCGGCACATCCCGACGTCAAGCTGTTCTACGCCCTGAGCGACGACATGGCCAACGGCTGCGCGAAGGCCGTGGCCGCCGCGAAGTCGACCGCCAAGGTCCTGGGCAACGGTGGCTCCAAGGGCGGCATCGCCGGCATCAAGGACCACTCGATCTACGGCACGGTGTGCTTCAAGCCCGAGGACGAAGGCGCCAAGGCGTTCGACACGCTCTACGCGCAGATCACCGGGAAGGCGCCGGCGCCGCACACCGTCCTGAGCTACAACACGCCGGCGATCACGCTCAAGAACGTCGACCAGTGCGCTCCGCAGTGGTGAGCTCGGCCCGTGGCTGAGCTCGCCCACGAGCCGCTCCTCGAGCTCCGGTCGGTCTCGAAGACCTACCCGGGCGGGACCCGCGCACTCGGAGACGTGTCGCTCGCGGTCCGCCCGGGGCTGGTCCACGGCCTGGTCGGCGGCAACGGTGCGGGCAAGTCGACGCTGATCAAGATCATCGCCGGTGCCGAGGCGCCGACGACCGGGACCGTGACCTGGCGTGGTCAGCCGGCGCAGTTCCGCCGGCCGGCCGACGCGGTCTCGGCGGGCATCGCGGTGGTCCATCAGCAGAGCCCGGTGGCACCCGGTCTCAACGTGATCGAGAACGTCTATCTCGGACACGGCGGGAGCGTGAGCTGGCTCCCGAGCCGGCGCCTCGAGCACTTCCGGCAGACATGCGGGCGATTGGACTACGTCATCGACCCGTTCGAGCGGGTCGGCGATCTCTCGATCGGCGACCGTCAGATGGTGTCCATCCTGCGAGCGCTGGCGACGGGAGCGGCGATGATCGTGCTCGACGAGCCGACCGCCTCGATCGGCCGCGGCGAACGCGAGGCGGTGCTGCAGTCGGCCCGTCGGCTGGCGGTGGACGGGACGGCCGTGGTGTTCGTCTCGCACTTCCTCGACGAGATCGTCGCGATCTGCGATCGCGTCAGCGTGCTGCGCGACGGTCGACTCGTGGACGAGATGGGGGAGGGCGCGGTCGACGAGGGCCGCATCCTCCGCGGCATCGTCGGCGAGCGCCTCGGAGCGATCGAGAAGGCGCGTCCTCGCAAGGCGATGGGCAAGCCCGTGCTCGAGGTCAGCGCCCTCACGTCGTCGACGCTTCGCACGCCGATCGACGTCCAGCTCCGAGCCGGTGAGATCGTCGGGCTTGCCGGTCTGCTCGGGTCAGGCCGCACCGAGCTGCTTCGTGCGATCTTCGGGGCGGACCGCCGCGTGACGGGGGCCGTGACCGTCGAGGGACGGGCCGTTGCCGCTCGGCCCGGCGACGCCGTACGCGCGGGCATGGCGTTCGTGCCCGAGGACCGCGCCGGCCAGGGGCTCATCCCCGAGTGGGAGATCTGGCGCAACATCTCCCTCACCGATCTCGGCGGTCTCTCGAGGTCCCGAGTCCTGGACGTCGGCGCTGAACGCCGGCGCGCTCAGCAGGCCTGCGATGACCTGGGGATCGTCGCCGAGTCGGTCGACACGCCGGTGAGCCGGCTGAGCGGCGGCAACGCTCAGAAGGTGGTGTTCGCCAAGTGGATCTACCGCGCGCTCAGCGTGTTGCTGCTCGACGAGCCCACGGCGGGCATCGACGTCGGCGGCAAGGCCGACCTGATCGGGTTGATCCGCGATCTGTCCTCCCGAGGGGCGGCGATCCTCGTGGCGATCTCCGATTTCGACGAGCTGCTGAGCGTGGCCGATCGGGTGCTCGTGATGCGTCAGGGCGATGTCGTCCGGGACGTCGACGTGGCATCGATCGACACCAGCAGTCTGACCGCGATGGTAGGAGGCCTGCAGTGAGCAGCGCTGCCCATTCGACGCGCGAGAGCGACGTTCCGCCCGCGCCGCCGTCCCACGATCCAGGTCCTCCGGTCGCGCGGGCATCTGCGCCGCGGTTCGGCTCGGTGCGCGCCGCCTTCCGGCCACAGCGCGCGGGCGTGGCCTATGCCTTGGTCCTGCTGGTCGTCGCGCTGATGATCGCCACCGCGGTCAAGGGCCAGCCCGCGTATCTGTCGGTCACCAACGCCTCGAACATCGTCGGGCAGGCCGCGCCTTACGGGATCTTGGCGATCTTCATGACCGTCGTGCTGATCTCGGGCAACTTCGATCTGTCGGTCGGGTCGGTCGCGGCGCTGGCCGGCGCGGTCGCGCTCCTGACGATCGACGACGTCGGCACGGTCGGAGCGGTGGCGCTGGCGCTCGGCGCTGGGCTGGTCGCCGGCACGATCAACGCGGTCTTGGTGCAGGTCATCGGCGTCAACGCGTTCATCGTGACGCTCGGGTCGTTGACCGCCATCCGTGGCGTGGTCCTCATCCTGCTCAACGGCGAGAGCGTCACCGCTCAATCTCAGGCGCTGGCCTCGTTCGACGCGCACACGGTGGCGGTGCCGGCGGCCCTGTGCGTGGTGGTCGGCGGCGCCGTCCTGGCGGGAGCGGCCGCGCGGTTCCGGGCCGCGCTGCGCGCTGCCGACAGCGTGCCGCTCGACGGCTTCTTCGTCGCGTCGGTGGCGGTCGGGGCCGGGGCCATCGTCCTGGCGATCCTCGCCCCGGGCGCGCTGACGCAACCGCTCCCGGTGTGGCTCATGCTGGCCCTGTCGCTGGTCGTCAGCCTCGTTCTCCGGTTTCTGACCGTCGGCCGCAACCTGCACGCCGTCGGCAGCAGCCCGGAGGCAGCGCGGCTGTCGGGCATCAACGTCAACCGCTACAAGATGGTCCCCTTCGTGCTGTCGGGCGTTGCCGCCGCCGGCGTGGGGGTCATCTTCGCCGGCCAGTTCAACTCGCTCGATCCCAACGCGCTCTCCGGGACGGAGCTCACGGTCATCGCCGCGGCCATCCTCGGGGGCACGTCGCTCTTCGGGGGAGCCGGGTTCGTGGCCAAGTCGGTGCTGGGGACGATCGTCCTGTTCACCTTGTCCAACGGGTTCAACGTGCTCAACCTGGGATCCAACTACCAGTACGTCGTGCAAGGTGTTGTCCTCGTCGCGGCGTCGGCCATCTACACGGTTGCGTCCCGCGGTGGCACCACGCGGGCCCGCGCTGAGCCGGCCACCGCGAACGCCGGCGCCGACGGGGCGAGCGACGTACCGGGCCGGCCTTGACCGAGCGTCGCTCGTCGCGGATGGTCGTCGATCGGGACGTCTGGATCCCGATGAGCGACGGCGTACGCCTACAGGCCGACGTCTATCGCCCCGACGACCGGCAGCGCCATCCGGTGCTGCTCCAGCGCACGCCGTACAACCGGCGAGACAGCTTCGCCGTGGTGGTCAGCGCCGGCATCGAGCCGCTGCGCGCCGTCGAGCAGGGCTACGTCGTGGTGATCCAGGACACGCGCGGCCGCTTCGGCTCCGAAGGCGCGTTCCAGCCGTTCCAGCAGGAAGCAGACGACGGCGCAGACACGATCGGGTGGCTCGCAGAGCAGGCGTACTGCAACGGCCGGATCGGCATGTACGGGGCGTCGTACTACGCGGCAACGCAGCTGCTCGCCGCGACGCGGAGGCCCGAGGCGCTCAAGGCGATCGCGCCGAAGGCCACGGCCGCGGATTACTTCGACTCCTGGTTCTACCACGGCGGTGCGCTGCAGTTGGGGTTCTCGATGTACTGGGCGCTCGGGCTGGCGGCCGCAGAGGCGGCGCGTCGGGCCGCGGCGGGGGAGGACACGTCTGCCGAGCTGAACGAGCTCGAGGCATGGCTGAACGATCCGGCCCGCGCGTTCGGTACCCGGCCGTTGATCGCGCGTGGTGCGCTCAACGCCATGCTGCCCGCCTTCGAGGCGTGGTTGACCCGCGGACGGGACGACGTCTTCTGGCGTTCGATCAGCGTGTCTGACCGTTGGTCGGCGATCGACATCCCGGCGCTCCACATCGGCGGCTGGTACGACCTCTTCCTGCGAGGGACCATCGCCAACTACGTCGGCATGGCACAGCACGCGCCGGACCAGGAGCTGCTCGTCGGGCCGTGGGCGCACGCGGTGGAGTACGACGCGCTCGGCGAGGTCGAGTTCGGCCCCGGTGCCAGCGCGGCCGCGCTGGACATGACCGGCGTGCACCTCGAGTTCTTCGACCGGCACCTCGGAGACGCTCCACCGGCGGCCGATCGGCCGGCCGCGAAGGTCTTCGCGATGGGTTCGAACAGGTGGGTCGGCCACAGCCGCTGGCCGCCTGCCGAAGCCGAGACGCAGAGTCTCTGGCTGACCGGGCCCGCTGACGATGGGCGCAAGCGGTTGTGCGATCGCCGGCCTCGAGACGCGCAGCCGCCGTCGAACTTCACGTTCGATCCCGCGGACCCGGTGCCGACCATCGGCGGGGCGACGTTCCTGCCCGGTGCCTACATCGGCCTGCATGCCGGGCCGCGCGACCAACGGCCGACGCAGCACCGCCAGGACGTGCTGACGTTCACCGGGCCGGCGCTCGACGCGCCGCTGACCATCGCCGGCAGCGTGACCGTCGAGCTCTACGCCGCCACCTCGGCGAAGGACACCGACTTCACGGCAAAGCTCGTCGATGTCCGGCCCGACGGCCGGGCGCTCCTCATCTGCGACGGCATCGTCCGGCGGAGCCACGTGGCCGGCGGCGCGCCTGAGGGCGGCGTCGACCGCTACGAGATCGATCTCGGGCACACGTACTACGTCCTCGGCCCCGGGCACCGTCTGCAGCTGGATGTCTCCAGCTCGAACTTCCCGCGGTTCGACGTCAACCCCAACCACGGCGGGGACGTCGCGCGCGCCCGCGAAGCGGATTACGTGGTTGCGCGGCAGCGGGTGTTCCACGACGCCGAGCACGCGTCCCGCCTGCTTCTCGAGGTCCTGCGCTGAGTCGGGCTCAGGCTGCGAACTCGCGCAGCCGATCGCGTGACGCCGTGAGGTGCAGCCGCATCGCCTGCTCCGCGTCGTCGGAACGACCCGCGGCGATCGCCGCGGCGATCGCGCGGTGCTCTCGGATGGCCTCGTCGCCGATGGTCCGCTCGTAGTTCAGACGGAACAGGTGAAGATGCGCATGCAGTCGCTCGTACGCGGTGCTCAGCGGTCCGTTCTGCGCCAGCTCCACGATCCGGCCGTGGAACGCGGCGTCGTGGGCCGACAGCTCGCGGTACCCGAGGTACCCGTTGCCCTCGGGCGCCGTGGTCCAGCGTTCGAGCTCCTGCTCCAGCCCGGCGGCCGCCTCTGGCGTGACCCGTTGCGCAGCGCGTGCTGCCGCCCAGGGCTCCAGGAGCAGTCGGAAGTCGTAGAGCTCCTCGAATTCCGGGTTGGTCAGCAGGGGGGAGGCCCGGAAGCCGCGCAACGGCTCCTTGACCACGAGCCCTTCGGCCTCGAGACGGGCCAGCGCCTCGCGAATCGGGGTCTGCGACACCGCGAAGACGCGCGTGAGGGCATCGACGTTGATGCGATGACCGGGCTCGACGACATGGTCCAAGACCAACGACTTCAGGCGCTCGTAGACGTCGTCGACCATCGCCTGACGTCCGCCGGCCTTCGCTGACTTGATGGGTCCGCCCACGTTCATCGGGTCGATCATCGACGATCAGCCGCTCCCGGTGAAGTGTCTTGAGAGAGAAGCCACCGGCTTGGCACAATCCTATAGTATCGGATTATGACTTACGTGGGAGGCGTGATGCGACTCTGCCGACGGCCGGCCGTGACGACAGGGACGTCGACGCGAGGACCACGGACCATCCGTGGAGCCGCGTCGTGACGCGCATCGTCGACGCCTCCGCGTCGCTGATCGACATCCCGGTCGAGACGGTTCGCACCGACGCGGTGCAGTCGTTCCTCAAGCAGGAGACCGTCTTCGTGATGCTGAAGACCGACGACGGGGCGTCGGGCATCGGATACGCCTACACGATCGGCACCGGCGGAACGGCCGTCCTGGCGCTGCTTCGTGACTACCTCCTCGATGCGCTGATCGGCGAGGACGCCACGCAGATCGAGGCGTTGTGGCAGGCCCTGTTCGCGCGGACGCGGGCAACGACGGTGGGCGCCGTGACCTCGCTGGCGCTCGCGGCGGTCGACACCGCCCTCTGGGACCTTCGCTGCCAGCGGGCAGGCGAGCCGCTGTGGCGCCTCGCCGGGGGCTTCCGCCGCGAGGTGCCGCTGTACGACACCGAAGGCGGATGGCTGCACCTCACGACCGACGAGCTCGTCGCCGGCGCCCTGGCCTCCCAGGCAGCGGGTTGGACGGGCATCAAGCTCAAGGTCGGCAAGCCCTCGCTGCACGACGACCTCGAGCGGCTCACGGCGGTGCGGAGCGCACTCGGGCCCGCGACGCAGATGATGGTCGACGCCAACCAATCGATGACGTGCGCCGAGGCGCGCCGGCGCGCCCGCGCCTTCGAGGGCCTCGATTTGAGCTGGTTCGAGGAGCCCTTGCCCGCCGACGACATGGCGGGCCACGCGCGCCTGTCGGCGAGCACGAGCATCCCCGTCGCGGTCGGCGAGTCGTTGTACTCGCCGGCGCAGTTCCGGGAGTACCTGGCCAGCGACGCGGCGTCGATCATCCAGGTGGACGTCGCACGCGTCGGGGGCATCACGCCCTGGCTCAAGGTGGCGCACCTGGCGGAGACGTTCAACGTCAGCGTCGCTCCGCACTTCCTCATGGAGCTTCACGTCAGCCTCGTGGCGGCGGTGCCGAACGGCATCTTCGTCGAGCACATTCCGCAGCTTCGTGCGGTCACGGGCACCGAGATGGAGATCGTCGACGGACACGCGATCGCCCCTGAGACGCCGGGTCTCGGGATCGACTGGGAGCTCGATCTCATCGACGATCGCCGCGTGGCTTGATCGGCGGGCCGCCGCTTGGCGTCCATCGCGGGGGAGGGCCGAGCTTGCTGGACCAGGCACCGCTTGAGATTCAGCGGTGCCGAAGCGTGGTGGCTCGCGTCTGGCGCTTGGTGACTGAGTTGCCCGGATAGGCGACCGAGACCGCGGCCGAGGAGCGGGCGTTGGCGATCGTCGTGGAGAGCGTGAAGACCACACGGAAGGCGCCGTGCTTGATCGTGGCGTGCCGGGTGACGGTCCGTGTGCGGCCGCCCTGGCGCACGCGGTAGCGGATCGTGACCCTGCCGGAGGCCTTGGTCGAGAGCTTGCCGGCGATCGTGACCTTGCGGCCGACGCGCCGGACCGTCGTGAGCTTGAGCCCGGGCGACACCTTGGTGGTGACCGGCGTGGGCGTGGGCTGGGGCCGGGGCGTAGGCGTCGGCTCCGGCTGGGGCGACGGCTGCGGCCGGGGCTGCGGCTCCGGGGGTGCCGGGGGCGCGTAGGTGAGGGTGATCCCGGCGGCGCCGCCGGGGTTCGCGTGGCCGAGCTGGTCGACGAGCCAGACGCGCAGGTGGGCGGACCCGGTGGCGCGGAGCGCCAGGCCGGAGACGCTCGTCAGCGATGGGGTGGCCTGCGGGGCGCTGCAGGTGTTGTCCTGGCAGAGCTGGTAGCGGGCGGCGACGATCGGTGTGCCGGAGTCGGCCGGGAGCGTCCAGCCGGCCGAGAAGCTGTTGGCCTGAGACGTCGCCGATGGCGAGCTGAGCGCGGCCGGCGCGGCGGGTGCCTCGTTGTCGACCTTCAGCGGCTGGGGGCGCGTGAGGCGCGTCTCGTTGCCGGCTGCGTCGACGGCGGCGACCTGGATGCTGTGCGAGCCATCAGCGAGGCTTGCCGTGGGGATGCCGACGTTGCCCGTGGGCTCGTCGACGCACGGCCGCGGGCGGTCATAGGAGCAGATGCCGGGCAGCGTGGTGAGGAGCTGGCCGTCCGCGTAGACGCGGGTGGCGTAGATGCCGGTGTTGTCGCTGGAGCTGAGCGAGAGCGGGAGGGTGCCTTCGGCCCAGTCGGCGATCGTCCAGCCGGTGCCGTCGGGCGTGCCGACCGACGGTGCCGAGGGGTCGGCGATCGTCAGGAAGGCCGAGTAGATCGCGGCGTCAGCACGATTGACCGAGTCGCCGTTTCCGCAGACGTGCGGGGTGTTGGGCATGCAGCGCAGGCCGACGACGACGGCGTTGGTTGAGATCCCCGACAGGTCGCGGTAGCCGATTGAGTCCTGCGGGTTGACGTTGGGGTCGTAGGGGCGCCAGTCGCCGCCGACGCCGCAGGCGCTTTGGCCGTTGAAGTCGCAGCGGTCGAGGACCGTGCCGTCGCCGAGGGCGATGTAGGGCTCCCAGCTGGGCTCGGCGTACTTCAGGACGCCGCGCCAGTAGCGCATGCGCGTGATCGTCGTGCCTGCCACGGGTGTGAACGCTAGTTCGGCGTGGTCGCCCTCCTGCGCTTCGATTGCGCCGCCATCGTTGCCGAGGCGGTCAGAGA
>JAWVGD010000453.1:0-2873 GCA_033855515.1 Baekduia sp. | reverse complement strand
GCCGGGACGGACGTCGGCGCGATCATCGAAAGGCACGCTCCCCATTCCGCGTAAGGGAATCCGATTGCGCGGCGCGATCATCGACCGCCATGCGCCCCAGGCCGGGGCCTAGCGCCATGGAGGCCTTCCGCAGCGCCGTCGAGCGCCAGGACATCGACGCCGCCGTGGCGCTGCTGGCGCCCGACGTCGCCTTCCACAGCCCCGCCGTCTTCCACGAGTACCGCGGGAGCGAGACGGTGGGCGCGCTCCTGCGCCTCGTCGCCCAGACGTTCGAGGACTTCCGCTACACCGACGCGCTGGCGGCCGGCGACGACGCGGCCACCACCACGCAGGCGCTCGTCTTCCGTGCCCGCGTCGGCGAGCGCGAGCTGGAGGGCATGGACCTCCTGCGGCTCGACGCCGACGGCCTCATCGCCGACTTCACCGTGATGATCAGGCCGCTGTCGGGCCTGATCGCGCTGGCCCAGGCCCTGGGGCCGAAGGTCGAGGCAGCGGGCCTCACGTCGGGGTAGGCATGGATCACCGGGCCAGGGCCTGACGCAGCCGCGCTTCGTACTCCTCGCGCGGGATCTGCACCGCCCCCAGGCGCAGCGTGTGCGGGGTCGCCGTCTGGATGTCGCACAGGACACAGCCGCCGCGCGCCAGCGCGTCGATCGTCAACGAGACGAGCGCGTTGCCGGCGTGCGGGATCCGGTGGAACATCGACTCGAGCATCGCCGCGCGCCCGAGGCTGACGGCGATCAGGCCCGCGGCCAGCTCGCCGCCCGCCCACACCTCGAACGTGTGCGCGTGCCCGGCGCTGCGCAGGACGCGGTATAGCCGGTGCATCCGCGGCGTCAGCCAGACGCCGTCCTCGGGCTTGCGGGGGCGGCCGCAGGATTCGATCACCTCGTCGAAGGCGCAGTCGAGCCGCAGCTCCCAGTCGGCGCGAGCGCGCAGCGACCGCCTCACTCGGCGGCGCAGGGCGGCGCGCGACGCCGCGTCGAGCTCGAAGACCGTGCGCGGATCAGCGACCCACCACGGCAGCTCCGTGGGGACCGGCGGACCGGGATCGTCCATCGGGAACAACCCCTGCGCGTACAGCCCGAGGATGGCGGCGACGTCCACGCCGGACACTCTTGCGCAGGGCGGGTCCGGACCACATCGTGGCTCATGGGCGCGCACCCGCCACAATGTGAGAGATGTTCGGCAGCGGTCGAGGAGGTTCGGTGCAGCTCGCGCGGGTGTTCGGCATCCGTGTCGGCGCCAGCCCAGGCTGGTTCATCTTCCTGTTCCTGATGATCTGGTGGCTCTCGAGCCTGTTCCAGAGCGCGCTGCCGCACTACTCGAACACGACGACGTACGCGATCGCCGTCGTCGGCGCGCTGATGTTCTTCCTCTCGATCGCGCTGCACGAGCTGGGCCACGCCGTCGTGGCGCAGCGCAACGGCATCGACGTGCTGGGCATCGACCTGTGGGTCTTCGGCGGGCTGGCCAAGCTCTCGCGCGACTCCAACTCGCCCGGCGAGGAGTTCCGGATCGCCGCCGCCGGCCCCGCCGTGACGCTGCTGCTCTCGCTCCTGGCCCTGGTGGGCGTGCGGCTCGCCTCCAACACCAACTCGGTGTTCGACGTCTTCGGCGACAACACCACGAGCACGCCGCTGCTGGCGCTGCTCACCTGGCTGGCGCTCGTCAACGCCGGGCTGCTGCTCTTCAACCTGGTCCCGGGCTTCCCGCTGGACGGCGGGCGCATCGCCCGCGCGATCGCCTGGAAGGTGACCGGCGACCGCCACCGCGCCACGCGGATGGCCGGGCGCCTGGGCCAGGCGTTCGCCTACATCCTGATCGGCCTGGGGATCTGGCTCATCACCACCGGCGACACGACCGACGGCATCTGGATGGCGATCCTCGGCTGGTTCCTGAGCCAGGGGGCGCGCAGCGCCGTCGTCTCCAGCCAGTTCTCGGAGCGCATCGACGGCGTCACCGCCGCGGACCTGATGGACGCCGAGCCCGTCGCCGTGCCGGAGGCGACGACGGCGCTGGCCGCCCAGGACGAGTTCTTCCTGCGCTACCGGCTGCCGTGGTTCCCGGTGGTCGACGCGGCCGGACGGCTGATCGGGCTGCTGCGCGAGGAGCGCGTCGACGGCGCCGTCGCGGCGGGGCAGCCGACCCTCACCGCCGACGAGCTGATCGACGACGGCGACGAGCACGCCGCCAGCGTCGATCGCGACACCCCGCTGGAGAACCTCCTGGGCAGCGAGGCGCTGCGGCGCTTCGGCGCGCTGGCGGTCGTCGACGGCGACGGGCGCCTCTGCGGGCTGATCACGCTGGACCGCGTGCGCCGGGCGCTGGCGGCGAACTTCTAGAGCATCACCCGTGGACGATGCGTATCGCGGCTTGGCCCGGCTTCTGAGCTCAGATCGGTCTAGGATCCCGGGGCCAACGACCCGCGCCATGGACCTCCACCTCGACCTCGACGCCGCTCCCGGCCGCTCTCTGCGCGCCCGGACCGAGCACGCGCTGCGCGAGGCGGTGCGCGGCGGCCGGCTGCCGCCCGGAACGCGGCTGCCGGCGACGCGGGCGCTTGCCCAGGCCCTGGGCGTCTCGCGTGGCGTCGTCGTCGAGGCGTACGCCCAGTTGGCGGCGGAGGGCTACCTCGACACGCGCCGCGGCGGCGGGACACGCGTGGCCGAGCACCCGGGCGCCCCGGCGCTGGCGGCCACGCCGCCACCCACGCCACCCACCCCCGGCGTCGAGGGACGACTGAACCGCGACCATCGCGGTTCGGTCGTCGCGGGACGACCGGACCGCGTTGGTGGCGGGTCAGTCGTCCCACGACGCCGGGGGGGGGTGGCGTGGGTGGCGGCGTGGCCGCCAGCGCCGGGGCGCCCGGG
>JAWVGD010000452.1:0-3648 GCA_033855515.1 Baekduia sp. | reverse complement strand
GAGACGTTGAACGTGCGCCGCCCTCCGCCGCTGCCGGCCGTGTCGAGCAGGTCCGGCCGCGCCGTCGGCACGGGGATGGCCAGGGCGCGCATCGTCGCGGCGAGGCCGGCGATCTCGTCGACGGTCTCCCCCTTGGTGCGCAGCGCGATGAGGAACGCGGCGATCTGCGACTCGCTGCCGTTGCCGGCCATGATCTCGGCCAGCACGTCGCCGGCCTGCTGGCGGCTGAGGTCGCGACGCGAGGCGAGCGCGTCGATCGCGGCGGTGAGGACGTCGTTGGACATCGAAGGGGCGGAAGCCTAGATGATCGGTCCCACGCCGCCCGGCGCCGGCTCAGTCGTCGGCCAGGAAGTTGCGCAGCATGTCCATCCCGCGCTCGGTCAGCACCGACTCGGGGTGGAACTGGACGCCCTCGACCGGGAGCTCCTTGTGGCGGATGCCCATCAGCACGCCGCCGCCCCGCGAGGTCACCGCGAACGCGTCGGGCAGATCCTCCTCGGCCACGACCAGCGAGTGATAGCGCCCGACGGTCAGCGCGCCGTGCAGGCCGCGGTAGATCCCGAGGCCGTCGTGCTCGATCGCGGTCGTCTTGCCGTGGATCGGCTCGTGGCGGATGACGCTCCCGCCGAAGGCCTGGGCCAGCGACTGATGCCCCAGGCAGACGCCGAGCGTCGGGATCCCGGCCTCGGGGAACCGGCGCATCGCCTCGATCGACACGCCGGCATCGCCCGGCACGCCGGGGCCCGGGGAGACGACGACGCGGTCGGGGCCGCGCTCCAGCAGCTCGTCGACGGTCGCGACGTCGTTGCGCACGACGTCGACGGTCGCGCCCAGCTCACCCAGGTACTGAAAGAGGTTGTAGGTGAACGAGTCGTAGTTGTCGACGATGAGGACGTGCGTCATGCGATCGCTCTCCTAGGCCCAGTCCGGCTGACGCGCGGCGAGCTCGATGGCGCCCTTGACGGCCTTGGCCTTGTTGACGGACTCCTCGAACTCGTACTCGGGCCGGGCGTCGGCGACGGTCCCGCCGCCCGCCTGGATGTGCGCGGTGCCGTCCTTGATCACCACGGTCCGGATGTGGATGCAGGTGTCGAGGTCGCCCGAGTAGCTGAGGTAGCCGATCGCGCCGCCGTAGCCGCCGCGCTTGACGGACTCCAGCTCGTCGATGATCTCCATCGCGCGGACCTTCGGAGCGCCGCTGAGCGTGCCGGCCGGGAGGATCGAGCGCAGCGCGTCCATCGGCCCGATGCCGTCGCGCAGCGTGCCCGACACCGACGAGACGATGTGCATCACGTGCGAGTACTGCTCGATCGCCATGAACGTGTCGACGTTGACGCTGCCGTACTCGCTGACGCGGCCCAGGTCGTTGCGCCCCAGGTCGACGAGCATCACGTGCTCGGCGCGCTCCTTCTCGTCGTTGAGGAGCTCCTCCGGGTCGGCGTCGCGGGGGCGCGTGCCGGCGATCGGCCGCGTCGACGCGCGGCGGCCGGTGACGGTCAGCAGCGGCTCGGGCGACGCGCCGGCGATCTGGAAGTCCATGAAGTCGAGGAAGTACATGTACGGCGACGGGTTGACGACCCGCAGCCCGCGGTAGACCGAGAACGGGTCGACGCCGGTCAGCTCCGCGCTCCAGCGCTGCGAGGGCACGACCTGGAACGCGTCGCCGGCGTGGACGTACTCGACGATCCGCGACACCATGCCCTCGAAGTCCTCGCGCGGCATGTTGGAGGTGAACTCCGGCACCGGCCGCGGCGCGCGGTCGGCCGCGGGCTTCGGGACCGGGCCGTCCATCAGCGCGCGCGCCTTGGCGATCGTGGCCACGGCGTCGGCGTAGGACGCCTCGAGGTCGTCGGCGGCCACGTTGACCATGATCGTGACGGTGTGCTTGAGGTGGTCGAAGGTGACCAGCACGTCGGAGAGCATCAGCGCCATGTCGGGCAGGCCGAGCACGTCCGGGTTGGGCTCGCCGAGCGTCGTCTCGACCGTGCGCACGAGGTCGTAGCCGAAGAACCCCACGGCGCCGCCGGTGAACGGCGGCGCGTCGGGGAACGTCGCCTGGCGCAGCGCGGCGGCCTTCTCGGCGATGGCGTACGGGTCCCCGTCGTCGCCCAGCGACCAGCGCACGACCTCGCGCGGGCGCACGCCGATGAACGAGTAGCGCCCGACGCGCTGGCCCTGCTCGGCCGACTCCAGCAGGAACGCCGGCGACTGCGGCGTCCGGCCGCGCAGCTTCAGGAAGGCCGAGACCGGGGTCTCGCAGTCGTCGATGAACGTGTGGCGCAGCGGGATCAGGTCGTGGTCGGCCGCCAGCGCGCGGACCTCCTCGAGCGAGGGCTCGACGCGCAGGCCCTCCAGCTCAGCCGCGGCGGCCACGGAGCACCTCAGCGGCGTCGGCCAGCGAGCGGTCGCGCGACCGCAGCAGGACGAGCAGGTGGTACAGGACGTCGGCGGCCTCGCTGTCGACGCGGTCGTCGGTCTCCTCGCGGGCGGCGCGGGCGACCTCCTCGGCCTCCTCCTGGACCTTCTCGCCGATGTGGGCGGGATCGTCGAGCAGCGCGACGGTGTAGGAGCCCTCGGGGCGCTGCGCCTGACGGGCGCGCAGCGTGCGCTCCAGGTCCGGCAGGACCTCGTGCGGCGCCGGCGGCTCCAGGTCGCCGGTGAAGAAGCACGTGCGCTCGCCGGTGTGGCAGGCGGGGCCGGCGGGCTCGACGAGCGCCAGGAGCGCGTCGCCGTCGCAGTCGACGCGCAGGGCCTTGACGGCCTGGGTGTTGCCGGAGGTCGCGCCCTTGTGCCACAGCTCGCCGCGCGAGCGCGACCAGAGGTGGAGCTCGCCGGTCGCCCGGGTGCGCGCGACGGCCTCCGCGTTGGCGTAGGCCAGCGTCAGGACCTCGCCCGACTGCCAGTCCTGGATGACGACGGGCACGAGGCCCTGGGCGTCGTAATTGATCTCCACACGCCGGGAGTCTACGAAGCGCGCGGCTCGCCGACGCGCGCCAGCAGCGGCTCGATCTCCGCCGCGGGCGCGGGGCGCCCGAGCAGGAAGCCCTGGGCCAGCGGGCAGCCCTGCCGGACGAGGAACGCGCGCTGCTCCTCGTTCTCGACGCCCTCGGCCACCGCCTCCATCCCCAGCGCGCCGGCGAGCTCGATGATCGCGGTGACGATCGCCGTCGCATCGGGGTCGCCGGGGACCGCCTGCAGGAACGTCCGGTCGATCTTCAGGACCTGGACCGGCATGGTGCGCAGGCGCGACAGCGACGAGTAGCCGGCGCCGAAGTCGTCGACGGCGATCTCGATCCCGGAGTCCGCCAGCTCGGTGAGGACCGGGTCGGTGCGCAGCGGGTCGGCCATCGCCGCCGACTCGGTGATCTCGACCGTCAGCCGGTCGGCGACGCCGCCGCCGGCGCGCACGAGCGCGAGCAGCCGCTGACCGAAGTCGGGGCGCCGCAGCTGGCGCGGCGACACGTTGACGGTGACGCGCGGCGGCGCGAAGCCCGCGCGGTCCCAGGCGAGGACCTGGTCGCGGACGGCGCCGACGACCCAGTCGCCGATGCGGTCGACGAAGCCGGTCTCCTCCGCGAACGCGATGAACGCGTCGGGCATCACCAGCCCGCGGAACGGGTCCTGCCAGCGGATGAGCGCCTCGAGCTT
>JAWVGD010000451.1:0-2674 GCA_033855515.1 Baekduia sp. | reverse complement strand
CCGCGACGAGCACGACGCCGATGGCGATGCCGACGAACCGGCCCCCGCCGATCGCGGCGAAGAGGATCGGCAGCGCGATGACGGCGGCGATGGCGATCAGGAGGCGGCGGTCCGGCATGCCGATCAGGGTACTCGGGGCGCTCAAGGACTCACCACGCCGATTGCTCAGCGCCTTGCTTCGGCTGCCCAACCCCCATAGGTTGCTCTTGGCGTTCCCAGGCGCCCACATACTGTCTCTCTGGGAGGAGAACCCATATGTCCCACGCCCTTCACCGCCGTGTGGTCACGGCGGCCGTCACCGCGTCGACGCTCGCGCTCGTAGCGGTCCCCGCCGCGGACGCCGCGACGAAGATCTCCAAGACCGACAAGACGCAGAACACCGCCATCAAGAAGGTCAGCAAGACCGCCAAGAAGGCGGGCAGCGACGCGAAGAAGGCCGGCCAGGCCGCGACGAAGGGCATCGCCGACGCGAAGGCCGCCGCCGGCAAGGCCGACTCGGCCCAGGGTGGCGTCAACGCGGTGCTCAGCCAGGTGCCGGCCGTGCTCGACGGCCTCACCAAGCTCGCCGCCGGCCTCACCTCCGCGGGCGAGGGCCTGACGAAGATCGGCAACGCGCTGGCCGCTCAGGAGTACGGCGTGGTGAAGGTGCAGGTGGGCGGCGTCGACGCGCCCGGCGCCATCCTGGACTCGGCCGACATCCCCGACGACTCCAACGCGGCGATCGTGAGCGGCTCGATGTTGGTGTCCATCCCGGCCGGTGCCACCAACACCCCCATCACGCTGCTGGCCGGTGTCCGCTCCGGCGAGTCCGACGGCACCGGCGCCACCGACCCCGTCGCCTCCGCCGGCATCGTCACGATGCTCGTGACCTCGCCGGCGGGCCTCCCGCTCGGTGGCGGCAACGGGACGCCCCTCCCGGCGTCGGTCCCGATCACCGCGGCGCCGAACGCCGCCGCGGGAGGCGCGCCGGTCTACCCGATCCCGACGAAGGCTCCGCGTGTCGATGCGACGCCGAACCCGTTCTCGCTGCCGTCTCAGTTCGCGATCGATCTGACCGATCCCTCGCGGCTGCAGAACCTCGGCACCGGCGTCGGTCCCTACACGGTGTCCAACCCGACCGCCAATGCAGCTCCGGTGGTCGTCACCGTGACCGTGCGGTTCAACGACCTCACCGCGTCCGCCACGGACGTCACGGCCTAGCCGCACCAACCGCAGCACCGTCACGTGTCGCGGGCACGGGCTGTTGCAGCCCGTGCCCGCCGCGCGCGTGGCCCGTACGATCGTCGGCGTGACCCCGTGGCCCCCACCGTCGGCGTTCGAGCTTCCGCCCGACGGCTACCGCGCCGTGGTCGGCGAGTCATTCCACCAGGACGCGCTGGAGGGCACCGTGGCGCTGACACGCCCGGGCGAGGAGGGCCGGCCCATGTTCCGCGCCGTCCTGGTCGCCGAGCCCGACAACCCGTACGACCCCAACGCCGTGGCGATCCACTCCGCCGCCGGCAAGGTCGGCCACCTGTCACGCGGCGAGGCCATCGACTACGCGCCCGTGATGGCCGCGCTGGCCGAGCGCGGCTACAGCGCGGGCAGCTGCGACGCCTTCCTCAACGGCGGCCCGGCGGAGGGCAAGAGCTTCGGCGTCGTGCTGCGCCTCTCGCCGCCGGGCGACTGCGTCCTCGAGATCCGCGCCGCCGGACGCTGAGGCGGCCGCGGCGCCGGCAGTGGGTTGCGCCCGGTCGTCTCCGCGGAGGAGGATGGACCGCATCGAGTCCCACGTCAGGAGCGCCATGACCATCGCGTACGCCCTCGGCCCGCAGCAGCCGGCGCTGCTGGAGCAGACCATCGGGGCCAACCTCCGGGCGATCGCCGCCGAGCACGGCGGCCGGCCGGCGCTCGTCAGCCGCCATCAGGGCGTGCGCCTGACCTACGCGGAGCTCGACGCCCAGGTCGACGGGGTCGCCCGCGGGCTGTTGGCGGCGGGCATCGCGGTGGGCGACCGGGTGGGCATCTGGAGCCCCAACTGCGCGGAGTGGACGCTGCTGCAGTACGCCACGGCGCGGATCGGCGCCATCCTGGTCAACCTCAACCCGGCCTACCGGACCTCGGAGCTGGCCTACGCGTTGCGTCAGTCGGGCGCGCGCCTGCTGGTCGCCCCGCGGTCGTTCAAGTCGTCGGACTACGCCGGGATGGTCGAGACCGTCGCACCCGGCCTCGACACGCTGGAGCGCGTGGTGTGGGTCGGGGAGCCGTCGTGGGACGAGCTCGTCGCCGGTGGCGCAGACGTCGGCGACGACGCGCTCGCCGACCGCGAGCGGCAGCTCTCGCCGACCGACCCCATCAACATCCAGTACACCAGCGGCACGACCGGTGCGCCGAAGGGCGCGACGCTCAGCCATCGCAACATCCTCAACAACGGCTTCCTCGTCGGCGAGGGCTGCCGCTACACCACGGACGACCGGGTCTGCATCCCCGTCCCGTTCTACCACTGCTTCGGCATGGTCATGGGCAACCTGGGCTGCGTCACCCACGGTGCCGCGATGGTGATCCCGGGCCCCGGCTTCGACCCCGTCGCGGTGCTCGAGGCCGTGGCGGCCGAGCGGTGCACGAGCCTCTACGGCGTGCCCACGATGTTCATCGCCGAGCTCGAGTCATCCGGGTTCGACGACCACGACCTCAC
>JAWVGD010000450.1:0-3294 GCA_033855515.1 Baekduia sp. | reverse complement strand
AGCGGCTGCTAGCCTCTGCGCTCCGCCGTACCCAGGCACGGCGGCGCCCCCGATCGCTGCGAAAGTGGCGGAACTGGTAGACGCGCCGGACTTAGGATCCGGTGGGGCGACCCGTGGAGGTTCAAGTCCTCTCGCCCGCATCCGAGCGACCACGAAGCCCTGCGGGGCGGGCCGGATAGGCTTGCCGGGTGCTGCGGCGCGTCCACGGCCCTCACCTCGTGCTCCTCGCGATCCTGGCCGCCGCGCTCGGACTGCGCGTCTGGTCGATCCGGCACGGCCTGCCGTTCGTCTACAACGTCGACGAGGAGCAGCACTTCGTCTCGAGGGCGGTGCGGTTCTTCGGCGGCGGCGATCTCGACCCCGGCTACTTCGAGAACCCGCCCGGCCTGACGTACCTGCTGTGGGTCGCGTTCGCGGTGCGGTACGCGGGGCAGAACGTGCGCTCCGTGTTCCACGACGACCCCGGCAGCGTGTACCTGACGGGCCGGATGGCCGTCGCGGTGCTCGGCACCGGGGTGGTCGCGGCCACCTACGCGCTCGGCACGCGGCTGGCCGGCGACCGCCGTGCCGGGCTGGTGGCGGCCGGGCTGATGGCCGTCGGCTTCATCCCGGTCTGGTACTCGAAGCTGGCCCTGAACGACATGCCGGCGGTGCTGCCGGCCACCCTCGCGGTCGTGTTCGCGCTCCGCCATCTCGACGAGGGCCGGCGCCGCGACCTGCTGCTGGCGGGGCTCATGGCCGGGCTGGCGGCAGGCACCAAGTACACGGCCGGCGCGGCTTTCCTGGCCGTGATCGTGGCCGGCGCGCCGCGCCTGAAGTCGTTGCTCCTCGCCTCGCTGGCCGCGGTGGCGGGCGCCGTCCTGGTGAACCCGTGGTTCGTCCTCGACCCGGGGCGGATCCTCGACGCGATGCGTTCGCAGGGCGATCGCTCGTCCGTGGCCAAGGTGGGCGGCAGCGACCTGCCGGCGCCGCTCTACTACCTCGACTCGTTCACGTGGGGCCTCGGGCTGCCCGCCGCGCTGCTGGCCGTGGCCGGGCTCGTGCTCGCGGCGCGGTCCGGGCCCCGCCGGCTCGTCACGGCGACGCTGCCGGCCCTCGTGCTGCTGGTCGCCATCTCGCTGTTCGACCGCGCCTTCGCCCGCTGGGCGCTGCCGGCCTACCCGCTGGTCGCGGCACTGGCGGGCCTGGTCGTGGCCCGCGGGGCGCAGCGCCTGCGCTGGCCGGCCGCCAGCGCCGCCGTCGCCGGCGCCCTGGCCTGCCTGCCGGGCCTGCTCGCGACGGTGCACCTGAACCGCGTGCTGGCACGCACCGACACGAGACTCGAGGCCCGCCGGTTCCTCCTGCAGGCGACGGCGCCGGGGACGAGGGTCGTGATCGAGCCGACGCTGCCGGCACGGCTGACGACCGGCGTGCGCGGCGGCAGGCCGTTCGCGGTGCTGGCGCGCGGCTTCGACGTCCAGCCACGGCCCGACGACGTGGTCGCCTACCGCACGCTCGGCGCGTGCTACGTCCTCTCGCAGCACACCTACCGCGAGCGCATGGCGGCCCGCGACCGCGCGCTCTCCGACGCCTACTACGCGCGCCTGAAGTCGGAATCGGACGACGTGCGCACCTTCTCGCCGTTCCGCACCGGCACCAGCGTCTCCCTGCACTTCGACTGGTCGTTCGACTACTACCCGCGCGCGTACGTGCGCCCGGGCACCGAGGTGACGGTCTACCGCCTGCGCGACTGCACGCCGTCGACGGCGGCCTTCCCTCCCTCGTTCCGCAACCCGTACCGGGACAGCCTCTCGGAGTCGGCGGTGCAGACCCGCGGGACCCTCTACTCTGCTCCTTGATGCAGACGACCCTTGAACGCCTCGACGGCGACCGCATCCGGATCCGGGTCGAGGTCTCCACGCACGACGTCGACCATGCCTTCGAGCATGCCATCAGCGACCTCGCGAAGTCGACGCGCGTGCCGGGCTTCCGGCCCGGCAAGGCGCCGGCCACCGCGCTGCGCGCGCGTCTCGGCAACGAGGCGATCATTGCGGAGGCGCTCGACGGCCACCTCAGCCGCTGGTACGGGCGCGCGCTCGACCAGGCCGGCGTGGAGCCGGTCGACCGCCCGACCATCGACTACGAGGTGCCGCCCGTCGAGGGCGAGCCGTGGACGTTCACTGCCGAGGTCGCCGTGGCGCCGAGCGCCACGCTGCCGAAGAAGCTCGTGCTGGAGGCCGGGCGCCACGACGCGGAGGTGCCGCCCGGCGCCGTCGATGAGCGCGTCGAGCGCATGCGGAACCTGGCCGTGCAACTCGAGCCCGTCGGCGACGCCGGCGCCGAGATCGGCATGGTCGCGCTGATCGACTTCGTCTCGACGGTGAACGGCAAGAAGGTGCGCGACGGCTCCGCCACGGACTACCAGGTCGAGCTCGGTACCGGCCGCCTGCTGGACGGCCTCGAGGAGGCCATCGTCGGCATGCGGGAGGGCGAGACGCGCGAGGCGACGACCGTGCTGCCCGCCGAGGCCGACAAGAAGTTCGCGGGCAAGGAGGCGCTCTTCACGATCACGCTGAAGGAGCTGAAGCGCCGCATCCTGCCGGAGCTCGACGACTCGTTCGCCAAGGACGTCTCCGAGTTCGAGACGCTCGCCGAGCTGCGGGCCGACATCGAGCGCCAGATCCGCGAGCGGGCCGAGCAGGCCGTCGACGGCGAGTACCGCAACGCGGTGCTGATCGCGCTGGGCGAGGCCGCCACGGTCGAGATCCCGTCGGTGATGGTCGAGCGCCGCGTCCAGGACCGCCTCGAGACGATCGCGCGCACGTTCGCGCGCCGCGGCATGCGGCTCGAGCAGTACCTGCAGATGACCGGCCAGACGCTCGAGGAGATCGTCGCCGACCTGCGACCCGACGCCGAGGCCTCGGCGCGCCAGGAGCTGGCGCTGAAGGCGTTCGCGGACCGCGAGAAGGTGGCGCCCACCGATGACGAGCTCGGCGCCTTCGTGCTCGAGCAGGCGACCGCCGAGGGCGAGCAGGATCCCGCCGAGACGACCCGAAAGGTGCTGGAGTCCCCAGCTGCACGCGAGTCCCTCCGCGAGGAGCTCCGGCTGAAGATGGCGCTCGACAAGGCGGTCGAGATCGCGAAGCCGGTGCCGATCACGGTGGCCGCTGCGGTTGAGGAAGACGGATCAAATGCCGATGCCGAGTCAGCCACGCCGGGACTCTGGCTCCCGGGCGACCCGAAGTAGCGGATCGCCGACGTGAACCCGCTGGAGGAGAACCGATGCCGCTAGTCCCGATGGTCGTCGAACAGACA
>JAWVGD010000449.1:0-8182 GCA_033855515.1 Baekduia sp. | reverse complement strand
GGGCGCGTCCACCCGGCGCCTTGCGCACGGGCTCCGCGTGTCCGAACAGCAACCCCTTGACACCGTGTCGAGCAGGCGGTCGTATTGGCAACCATGCCCACTGTCCCATCCGCACTCGGCGACGTCGACGTCACCGCGCTCGGCACCGTCCTGATGCACGAGCACGTCTTCATCCGCACCGAGTCCATGCAGCACAACTGGCCCGGCTTCGGCCATTGGGACGAGGAGGCCGAGGTGGAGGAGGCGCGACGGCGCCTCGCCGACCTGAAGGCCTCCGGCGTAGACACGATCCTCGACATGACCGTCGCCGGCATCGGCCGCGACCCGGCGCTCGTGGCGCGCGCGATCGAGGGCACCGGCCTCAACGTCCTGTTCGCGACCGGCTACTACACCTACACCGAGCTGCCGTTCCCCTTCAAGTACCGCGGCCCGGGCAAGATGATCGACGACGGCGACGCCCTGCTGGAGTCGCTCTTCGAACGCGACGTGACGGTCGGGATCGGTGACACCGGCATCAAGGCGGCGGTGCTCAAGCTCGCCACCGACCACCAGGGGATGACCGAGGACGTCGCCCGCCTGGCCAACGCGATCGCCCGGGTCCACAGCCGGACCGGAACGGTCATCTGCACCCACACGCACGCCATGACCCGGCGCGGGCTCGAGCAGCAGGAGGTCTTCAAGCGCCACGGCGTCGACCTGGGGCGCGTGATGATCGGCCACTCCAACGAGACGACCGATCTCGACTACCTCGAGCGGCTGATCGAGAACGGGTCCTACGTCGGCTGGGACCGCTGCGGGCTCGACATCGTCGTCTCGCTCGACGAGCAGCTCGACACCCTGGCCGAGATGGTCCGCCGCGGCTACGCCGACCGGCTCATGCTCTCCCAGGACAAGGCGAGCTTCAGCGACTGGTTCACCGACGAGGAGACGGACTCGGTCGCGCCGAACTGGCAGTACTCCTACATCAAGAGCGGGCTCGTGCCCAAGCTCCGCGAGCGCGGGGTGACCGACGACCAGCTCGAGCAGATCCTCGTGCGCAACCCGCGCGACTTCTTCTCCCAGCAGGGGACCTACACCGGCGCGGTTCAGGAGGCCGACGATGACGAGCGCAGCGCCGCCCTCTAGGGGCGCCAACCCGTTTCCGACGTCCGGCGTCGCGCGCGACGCCGAGGGCGTCCTGCGCTACACCGGGCTGGCGCGGTCGGTCCCCGAGCTGCTGCGCGCCTCGGTGGCGCGCGACCCGGGCGCCGAGGCGCTCGCGGTCGTCGGCGGCGAGCGGCTGACCTACGCCGAGCTGTGGGACCGCGCGGCGCACGTGGCCGGCGGTTTGCGGGCCGCCGGGATCGCCCCCGGCGACCGCGTCGCGATCCGGCTGCCCAACGGCGCCGAGTGGGTCCTGGCCTTCTTGGGGTCCATGCTCGCCGGGGCCGTGCCGGTGCCGGTCAACACGCGCTTCACCGAGGCCGAGGCGGCCTATGTCGTCGAGGACTCGGGCGCCGCGTACGTGTTCGCGCCGGGCGACGCGCTGCCCGGCGGCCCGCCCGTGGAGCCCGGCGAAGATGCCGCGGGCGGCGCGGACCTGGCCGCGATCTTCTACACCAGCGGCACGACGGGCGTGCCCAAGGGCGCCATGCAGACCCACGAGAACCTGCTCGGCAACGCCGAGACGGCGCTGCGGGTGATGGACGTCCCGGACGGCATCGGCCGCGAGCTGCGCACGCTGATCGTCGTCCCGCTGTTCCACGTCACCGGCTGCCACAGCCAGCTGCTCGTGGCGCTGCAGGCCGGCGGGACGGCGGTCGTGGACGTCGCGTTCGACGGGCCGCGCATGCTCGAGACGCTGCGCGACGAGCAGATCACGTCCTGCGTCGCCGTGCCGGCGATCTACCACTACATCTTGCACCACCCGGCGTTCGACCCCGCCGCGGTCGACCACGTCCGCTGGGCGTCCTACGGCGGTGCGCCGATCTCGCCCACGCTTGTGGGCCAGATCCAGAAGGGCTTTCGCCGGGCCCGCGTCGGCAACGGCTTCGGGCAGACCGAGTCCACGTCGATCTCCACGTTCCTGCCGCACGAGTGGGCCGGCGAGCACGCCGACTCCGTCGGCTTCCCGGCGCCGCACACCGAGGTGATGGTGGCCGATCCCGATCCGGACACCGGGGTGGGGGAGCTGCTCATCCGCGGCGGCGGCGTGTGCGCGGGCTACTGGGGCAAGCCGCGCGAGACCGCCGAGACGGTCGCCGACGGCTGGCTGCACACGGGCGATCTGGGCCGCATCGACGAGCACGGGTTGGTGTACGTGATGGACCGGATCAAGGACATGATCAACCGCGGCGGTGAGAACGTCTACAGCGTCGAGGTCGAGAACGGCCTCGTCGGGGCGCCCGGCGTGGGGGAGGTCGCGGTGGTCGGCGTCCCCGACGAGATGATGGGCGAGAAGGTCGGCGCGGTGCTCGTGCCGCTGCCCGGGGCGACGCTCGACGTCGACGCGGTCCTGGCCCACGGGCGCGAGCGGCTGGCGGACTTCAAGCTGCCGCAGTACGTCGCGGTGCGCGACGCGCCGCTGCCGCGCAACCCCAACGGCAAGGTGCTCAAGGCCTCGCTGCGCGACGAGACCGACTGGGGCGCGCCGCGGCGCTAGGGGGAACACTGGCCCAGAGGGCCAGCTTCCCTTGCGGGTGTTCGCCCAGGGGGGCGAAACCCGAGCTCCGTAGGGACCCGGGCTCCTAGCGGTCGACGACGACGACGAGCTCGGGGTCCGGCAGCGGCTCGTCCTCGGGGCCCAGCAGCGACAGGAAGCGGGGCCGGTCGAGCACCTCTTCGGCCAGCAGGGCCTGGGCGACGCGCTCGAGCACCATCCGGTGCTCCTGCAGCAGCCCGACGGCGCGCTCGTACTGGGCGGCCAGCAGCGTGCGGGTCTCCGTGTCGGCGTCGGCCGCCAGCGCGGGCGACAGCGGATGCGCGTCGTCGGCGACGCGCAGGCCGAGGGCCTCGCCCATGCCGAGCTGGGCGACCATCTTCCACGCCAGGGCGGTGGCGCGCTGGAGGTCGTCGGCGGCGCCGCTGGTGACCTCGTCGAAGACGAGCTGCTCGGCGGCACGGCCCGCCAGCGTCCACACCAGGCGGTCGCGGAGGCCCTGGCGCGAGTGCAGGAACACGTCCTCCTCGGAGACCAGGAGCGTCTGGCCACCGGAGCGCCCGCGGGGGATGATCGAGATCTTGTGGACCTTGTCGGCGGCGGCCAGGAGCTCGCCGGCGAGCGCGTGGCCGGCCTCGTGGTAGGCCACGACGCGGCGCTCGTGCGCGCTCAGCGCGCGGTGGTGCTTCTTGGCGCCGGCGACGATCCGGAAGTAGGCGTTCTCGAGGTCCTCGTCGGTGGCGGCCGGGGCGCGGCGGCGTGCCGCCTCCAGGACGGTCTCGTTGAGGATGTTGGCGAGCTCGGCGCCGGTCATGCCGGCGGTGTGGTCGGCGAGGCTGTCGAGGTCGACGTCTGGCCCGAGCCGCTTGCCACGGGCGTGGACGGCGATGATCGCGCGGCGGCCCGTGCGGTCGGGCGGATCGACGCACACGCGCCGGTCGAAGCGGCCGGGGCGCAGCAGCGCGGGGTCGAGCGCCTCGAGGCGGTTCGTGGCGCCGATGACGATGATCGGGTGCTCGCTGGCCTGGAAGCCGTCCATCTCGGTCAGCAGCTGCGTCAGCGTCTGGTCGCCCTCGCGGGTGGCGCCGTCTCCGCCGCCGCCCGAGCGCGTCTGGCCGACGGCGTCGAGCTCGTCGATGAAGATGATGGCGGGCCGGTTGCGCTTCTTGGCCTGCTTGAAGAGGTTGCGCACCCGCAGCGCGCCGAGGCCCACGAACATCTGGACGAAGTCCGAGCCCGAGACGGCGTAGAAGTCGGCGTCGGCCTCGCCGGCGATCGCCTTGGCGAGCATCGTCTTGCCGGTGCCGGGCGGCCCGTGGAGCAGGACGCCCTTGGGCACCTGCGCGCCCAGCGCCTCGAAGCGCTTGGGGTCGGCCAGGAACTCGCGCACGTCGGCGAGCTCTTCGACCGCTTCGCCGACGCCCGCGACCTGGTCGAAGCGCACGTCGGTCTCTGAGCGCTTGTGGCGACCGTGGCCGCCTCCGGGCTTGGTGGCGCGCAGCGCGACGAAGCCGAGCAACAGGACGATCGCCACGCCGGGGACGAGGCCGACCAGCGTGGAGCTGAGGCGGCCCTTGGGCGCCGCGGTGCGGGACTGCAGCTCGACGTGGGCGCGGTCGGCGGCGACCACCAGGCGCGTCGTGCCGGCGTCGCCGGGCACGCCGATGGCGTAGCGGGGGATCGTCTCGGCCTTCTCGTCGACCGCGACGACGAGGCGCCGAGGGTCGAGCTCCAGGCGCTGGACGCGCCCGTCGGCGAGGCGGGTCAGCAGGGCCGAGAACGACCGCACCGGCGGCTTGGCCGGGGCCGGGCCGCCGGTCCGCAGGGCGAGGTAGGCCAGCGTGCCGGCGGCGAGCGCGAGCACGGGCAGGAGGATGAGCGCGAGGCGCTTGGCGGAGGGAGCCATGCTTCCTCTTGGATCGGCTGCCGGCGCCGGCGGCCTGATGTCCGCAGGTTGACCGCAGGCGCCGGAGCGTCCCGGTCAGGCGAGCGTGAAGCGCCCCACGAGCTGCTCGAGCTCCTGGGCGGTGTCGGCGAGCTCCTGGGCCGCGGCGGCGATCTGCTGGGTGGAGGCCGACGTCTGCTGGGTCGAGGCGCTGACCTCCTCGGAGGTCGCCGAGGACTGCTCGGCGACGGCGCCGACCTCCTCCATGTCGTGCTCCATCCGGCGGCTCGCGACGGCGATCTCCTCCACCGCGGCGGCGATGCCGGCGACGCGCGCGTCCATGTCGCGGACGCCGTCGCCGATGCGCTCGAACGCGACGCGCGCCTCGTCGACGACCTCGGCGCCCTGGGCGGTGCGCAGCGCGCCGTCCTCGACGACCTCGACCGCGCGCGCGGTCTCGGCCTGGATGTCGGCGATGAGGCTCCCGATCGAGCCGGCGGCGGTCTGGGACTCCTCGGCGAGCTTGCGGACCTCTTCGGCGACGACGGCGAAGCCCCGGCCCTGCTCGCCGGCGCGCGCGGCCTCGATGGCGGCGTTCAAGGCCAACAGGTTGGTCTGCTCGGCGATGGCACCGATCGTGCCGACGATCGAGCCGATCTGCGTCGACTTGTCGCCGAGCGCGCGGATCGCGGCGGTGACGTCCTCCGAGGAGGCGCGGACCGAGGCCATCGCGTCGGTGGCGGCGGCCACGGCGCTGGCCCCGTCCCGGGCGGCGTCGGCGGCCTGGGCGGCGGCCACCGCGCTCTCGCGCGCACCGTCGCTCCCCGCCTCGACGGACTGCCCCATGGCGCTCACGCCGGCGCGGGCCGAGGCGATGGCCTGCACCTGGCGCTCGGCGCCCACTGCGACGTCGGAGACCGCGCGGGCGATGTCGTCGACCGCGCGGCCGGTCTCGCCCGAGGACTGCGCCATCTCGCGGGAGGCGGTCCCCAGCGCGCTCGCCGAGCGCGCCAGGCGCTCGACCAGCTCACGCAGCTGGGCGAGCATGCCGGCGAAGGCGTGTCCGAGGGCGTCGCGCTCCGAGCGCGGGCGCACCTCGACGGTCAGGTCGCCGTCGGCGACCCGGCCGGCGGCGAGGCTCAGCTCGCGCTGGGCGGCGACGACGTCGGCGAAGTGGCGGGCGGTCCGCCCGAGCTCGTCGTTGCCCGAAACGTGCATCTCGTGCTCGGTGTCGCCGTCGGCCAGGTGGCGCGCGGCGATGCCCAGGCGCCGGGCGCGCCCGGCCAGCGAGCGGGTGATCAGCAGCGCCACCGCGATGGCCAGCAGCGCGCCGAGGACCGTCGCGATGATCGTGATCGTGCGGGCGCGGCCGGCGTCCGCGTGGGCCTTGTCGACGCTGGCCGTCCGGCGCTGCACGAGGTAGCCGGCGATGCGCTCGCTGGCGCCCATGGGCACGCGGACGTAGTGGTCGACCTTGCGCAGGGCCGCCAGCGTGGCGGCCGCGTCCCCGCGCCGGACGGCCGGGAACAAGCCCTCGATGACGTTCTGATCGTGCAGGTGGTCGGCCGTCTTCGCGCTCGCCGCGATGCGGGCGACCGTCGGATCGTTCAGCTTGGCGGCGGCCTTGGCCCCGCCGTCGGCGATCGCGACGCCCTGCAGCCACTCGCGCCGGTAGCGCTCGTCGCCGGTGGCGGCGTACATCGCCTGGGCCGACTGCTGGATCCGGGCGCCGGTGACGGCCTTGGCGATCGCGTCCTGGCCCTGCTGCCAGTGCTGCAGCTGGCCCCACGAGCGGTCGGCCGAGGCCTGGAGGCTCAGCGAGACGGCGAGGGCGATGACGAACAGGACGACGACGGCGCCGAATGCGGCGGCCAGCTTGCGGCCGATCGTCCAGCGGAAGGTGAGACGCGACACGGGAGCGACTCCTGATGGAGGTGGGGGCTCCCTGCGTCATCGGACGGCGCGCCTCCGCGTTGAGGCGCGCCGGCCGATGCCGGCGCGGCGGCGCCCTCAGACCGTGTCGCCGAAGGCGCCCGCGGGCGCCCGGCCCGACTGCACGGGCGCGACGTCGTCGAGGCGACCCTCGATCGAGATGTCGTTCCATGTGTAGAGGACCGGCACCTGGTACAGGCTCTGGGCGGCGACGCGGAAGCGCGTCATCTCCGGCCCGCCCCAGAAGCGCTCCCAGTCGGAGTGGTCGGCGAACTGGATGCCGTGCGTGAACTTGTAGCGGTCGTCGCGGTTGCGGTGCACGTAGTAGGAGCTGGCGCCGTAGCGCAGCGCCACCGGCGCGATCTCCTTCAGCGCCTCCTCGAGCTTGTCACCGCGGAAGACGGTGGCATACCACGGGATGGTGACCAGGCCCGCCATGCGTCAGCCCACCTCCGCGTAGATCGCGCCCGGGCCGTCGGCGGTCTTGCCGAGCCCTTCCTTCTCCGCGCCGACCAGGATCGAGATCTTGCCCGCGTGCTTGTTGTCCCTCATGAGCTGGTGGGCCTCCGCGACGCCATCGAAGCCCAGCGTACGCCACAGGACGGGTCGGATGGCGCCCGACTCGATGAGCTCGTTGGCCTTCAGGCACTCGTACGCGTTGGCGAAGTGGGAGCCGAGGATCTCCTTCTGCTTCATCCACAGGTAGCGGACGTCGAAGTCGAGGTTGAAGCCCGTCGTGCCGGCGCAGATGACGACCTTGCCGAACGGCTTGACGGTCAGCACCGAGGTCGGGAACGTGGCCGCGCCGACGTGCTCGAAGACGATGTCGGGCGCCGCGCCGAGGATCTCCTGGACGCGCTGGCCGAAGCGCCGCGACTCCTTGAAGCGCGCCTTCTCCTCCTCCGGCGTCTCGTTGCCGGTGCGCATCATGCCGCTGAACTCGCTGCGGTTGATGTAGTCGACGGCGCCGAGCTGCTTGACGAGCGCGCCCTTCTCGTCGGAGTTCACGACGCCGACGCACTCGGCGCCCGCGGCCTTGCAGATCTGCGTGGCGAAGACGCCCAGTCCGCCGGCGGCGCCCCAGATGAGCACCTTCTGGCCGGCCTGCAGGTTGCAGCGCGTCATGAGCATGCGCCAGGCGGTGAAGTACACGAGGCCGTAGGAGGCGGCCTCCTCCCAGGTCAGCGCGGCCGGCTTGGGCAGCAGCTGCTGCGCCTGGACCTTGGTGAACT
This sequence comes from Baekduia sp., assembly GCA_033855515.1. Classification (GTDB taxonomy): domain Bacteria; phylum Actinomycetota; class Thermoleophilia; order Solirubrobacterales; family Solirubrobacteraceae; genus Baekduia. The sequence continues at coordinate 495 of JAWVGD010000449.1, read as the reverse complement.
GCGCGAAGGTTCCCCAGGTCGTCTCGTAGCCCCAGATCCGCTGCGACGGGGCGGCCATCGGGTCGAGGCCGTGGACCTCGGGGTCCTCGTAGGAGGCCTGGTTGCAGTGCAGGACGACCTCGTCGCCGGCCTTCCAGCGGGTGACGCCGGCGCCGACCTTCCACACGATGCCCGAGGCGTCCGAGCCGCCGATGTGGTGGCCGTACTCCGGGTGGTCGCCGTACTTCATGACCGAGACGGGCTTGCCGAGGGCGGCCCACACGTTGTTGTAGTTCACGCCCGCTGCCATGACGCGCACGATTACCTCGAAGGCGCCGGGCTCCGGCGTCTCGATCTCCTCGAGCTGGAACGCGTCGGCGGGCTGGCCCTCGCGCTCCTGACGAATGACCCAGGCGGCCATCGTCTCGGGCAGGGTGCCCGGCTCGGTGTCCACGGTCGCCACGTTCTTCACATCGATCGCCATCTCGGTTCAGGTTCTCCTTCGCGAATTCAGGG